>NZ_AGIK01000004.1 GCF_000230675.1 Synechococcus sp. WH 8016
CAGTTCACTGTTGTCGTTTCGAGGTTCACACTTCTCCGATACAGGTTCACTGGATATTGGTTAGCGATATGCATAAACGAGCGAGCTAGGCCGTCTCTTCCATCCGGGAGGGGCGGCCTCTCCGTTTTCCAGCACCGATCGAAACCATCAAAAAACGCAAAAACTAGCCTGCAAGCCCGGGCAATGTGTTGGCATCGATAGAAAAGGATTGATGACATCCTCCCCTTTGTGAAGATCCAAATCATCTGGCACTGCGCAAGCCAAGCTTTACTTCCTGCCCGTCAGCTCATCCCAGCTAACCGCATGCTCAACGTCTTCATTGCATTGATTCAATCGATGGCGGGGAATCTGACAACGATCAGAAAGAAGATACTGATCAGCAATCTCAGAGCAGCTCGATTTGAGCCTGCTTGGACCCATCTGCCTTGTATCAACAGAATCAGATCCATCACGACATTCATGAGGCGTCATACATTGAGAGAGAAGCAGGACGTTAAAAAATCACAAGCGAACCATCATCTTGTCGACTCGATCCCATCGTGATAATCATCTAACAGCAAAGAAATTCCATTGAAATAAGCGCACAATTCACCACGCATTTGCGCGTAATAACTTAGAGCCTCATTACTGAAGGCCTGGCCCATATCCTTCAAAAGGTTGCCAGTGAGCCTGTCCAAGGCCTGGTGGGAAACAACCAGATCGACATGGATCAAATCCCTTCTTTCATTCGAAGAGACTGGGTCATGACTTCCAGAGGCACAGCGAGGATTCGCCTCTATCAATTGCTGTCGAAACGCTTCAATTTCGCTCATCGGATCATGAACCCGTTGCTCCAGAAACATAGAACGCCTGTTTCCATCATCCTGGTTAATCCAGATACACAACAATGTGTTCGAGAACACGCATCACGCATCTACTCTTAATGACAAATCATTCGCTAGCTGAGCCCAATCCGCATCAATAGCTACAAAGCAGTTAAACGTCAAAATACTCATCCCTGAAATTTAGCATCATATTTAACCAGAAAAAAACGTCCAAGTAACATCCAATACTCCCCATCAGGATCACCCCAAATCATGGTTAATAGACAACAATTTTATAACCATGGAACTATTTGTTGGGATCTGCATCATTCCCTTTTTGAGCGCCCTCTTTATCCAAGCCGGTCAAAATGACGACACTGACGACCATGATTTCCTTTAGCCAAGAAGGTCCTTTCTTAGGCAACCGAAGAAGTTATTGAGTCTTTGATTGATTGCGTTGGTTCCGCTATTCCCCAGCCGCCACCACCAGGCGTTGCAATCCAAAGCCGATCACCGGCTTCAACCCTCTGCTCGAAACAACCTGATTGTTTCTGCCAGGGACCTCCCTGTTCACTCAACCAAGTCACCCCAAGAGCACCGGCCTCTCCACCAGCTAAACCAAATGGCGGCACCCGTCTAGAGCCAGACAGCAAAGCCACCGTCATCGGAGCAAGGAAACGAATCTGCCGCTCAAGCCCATCACCACCGCACCAGCGGCCTGTGCCTCCACTGCCTCGGCGCAGCTGAAAGCGTTCCAAACGCACTGGGAATCGCTGCTCGAGGATTTCCGGATCTGTGAGCCTGGAATTGGTCATGTGGGTTTGTACGCCGGATGACCCCTGGAAACCCGGACCGGCCCCGCCGCCTCCAGTGATCGTTTCGTAGTACTGGGATTGCTCATCTCCAAAGGTGAGGTTGTTCATGGTTCCCTGCGCCGCGGCCATCACTCCCATGGCTGCAAACAACAGGTTGCAGAGCGCCTGAGAGGTTTCCACATTGCCTGCCACCACGGCCGCTGGCGGGAGCGGATTCAACAACGATCCTTGCGGGACCACCAGGGTGAGCGGCTCAAAGCAGCCCGCATTCAGGGGGATCGATTCATCCACCAAGCAGCGCAGCACATACAACACAGCGGCTTTGGTCACCGCGAGCGGAGCATGAAAATTGTGCTCCCCCTGGGGACTCGTGCCCGTGAAATCCAGGCGCGCCGTCCTCGCTTGGTGGTCCACATGCACAGCAAGCTGCAAACGGCCGCCATGGTCTAACTCCACGCTGAACTGCTGGTCCGCCAAACGGCTGATCACACGACGCACCGTTTCCGCCGCATGGATTTGAACAAAACGCATATATCGACTGACGCGGGCAGCTCCCTCGCGCAGCATCAATTGTTCGAGATGGTTCACGCCGAGGCGGTTCGCCGCCACCTGAGCCTGTAAATCCGCCCAAAGCACATCGGGGGAGCGCGGCGGCTGCCGCTCTGCCTTCAAGATCGCGTTCCAGCCATCCCGATCCAAGACACCCCCACGCAGCAGTGACCAGTTGCGGAGCCGTAGGCCTTCCTCTCCGATCTCTTGACTGAAGGGAGGCATGGACCCAGGCGTGAGTCCCCCGACATCGGCGTGATGTCCGCGACAAGCGACGTAATAACTCGGCCGTTCCTCCTCACCAAAGACAGGGGTCATCGCCGTGATGTCCGGAAGATGGGTTCCTCCGTGATAGGGGTCATTGCTGAGCACTGTTTCGCCCGGCTCCAGCGGCGGACGCTCTCCGCGCCGGATCTGATTCAACAGGTCCAGCACCGCCTCACCCATGGATCCCAAATGAACGGGGATATGGGGAGCATTGGCAACCAAGGCCCCGTTGTGATCGAACAACGCGCAAGAGAAGTCCAGCCGCTCGCGGATGTTCACAGAGCGGCTCGTCTGCCGAAGCCGCTCCCCCATCTGCTCAGCAATCACCATGAAGCGGTGATGAAACAGGCTCAGATCCACCGGGTCTGGAACATCAACCACCTGATCCCGCGCTGACCTTGGAACCGGAAGCTCCTCACCGGTGAGGAGCAAGCTTCCAGCCGAGTCACAGCAGGCTGACCAGCCAGGTTCGAGCACGGTGCAACCCGTGGCATCAAGAATTAAAGCTGGACCCTGCAAAGGCTCACGCAACAAAGCATCGGAACGCTGCAGCACCGGAACCTCCTGCCAGCCCAGCCCAGGCCAGTGAATGGTGGCTGTTTTGCTGAGAGCTTCCGGCAGCGACCGTGGCTCTGAAGCCATCTTGCTGTCGTCCTGAAGGCGGGCGGGTGCCGTAAACACTTCAACCTCCAACCGCTCCACGATCAAGGCGGTGGTGCGGGGAGGCTTGTAGCCAAAGCGCTGAGCATGGGCTTGGTCAAAATCAGCTTCCAACTGTGAGAGTTGCAAGGTGGGTGCGAGCTCAGCGATCGGGATCAGCAAGCCACGTTCTGACGCAGCATCCCGAAGCTCCAGCCGAATGCGCCGCTCAAATTGAGACGCATGACCTGCACCCGCTGCCTCCAGCTTTTCCTCTGCAACCTCCAACTCCTGGCGCATCATTCCAGGAAGGGACGTCAACAATTCCGCGTCAAGGGCACCCCGCACCACCACCTGACGCCATTCCCGCAGGCGCGCCTGACCCAGGCCAAAAGCCGACAAAACGCCCGCGAGGGGATGGATCAACACTTGGCGGAGACCCAACACTCCCGCCACTCGGCACGCCAATTGCCCGGCCGCTCCGCCATAGGCCACCAGAGCTCCAGCACGAATGTCATGACCCCGCAGCAACGACACCTGCTGAATCGCACCAGCCATCGTTTCCACGGCCAGGTCAAGCGCCCCCTCCGCAAGCGACTCAGGATCGCGTCCCAATTGGCCAGCAAGCGCCTCAAAGCGCTTGCGCACCACCTCCAGATCCGGACGCAAATCAGCCGCCGGACCAAACACAGCGGGGAAGGCCTCCACCTGTAAACGACCCAAATAAAGATGAGCGTCGGTAATGGTTAGGGGGCCACCACAGCGGTAGCAAGCGGGTCCAGGGTTTGCGCCCGCTGAGCGAGGACCCACCTGCAAACGATCGCCATCGGTATCAATGATCGAGCCCCCACCTGCGGCGACGGTCTGGATCGGAAGTCGCGCAGCAGACAACTCGAGGCCGGCAATTTTGGTCTCCGCACTGCGCTCCCAGTCCTTGTCGGAGGCTCCTGCTGGCAAACAAAACACATCGGTGCTGGTGCCACCCATGTCCACACCAACAAGCGCCTGACCTGCCAAACCAGCAGCCTCTGCTGCGGCAACCGCCCCGACCATGCCTCCCGCGGGCCCAGAAAGAATCGTGTCCTTCGCCAACAGTTGATCAAGACCTTGCAAGGCGCCACTGGAGGTCATCACCCGCAGGCGTGTCTGCCCTCCAAGGGACTGCATCACTTGCTGGAGATAACGAAAGAGCACCTGTTCCACCGCCGCCTCAACGACGGTGGTCTCAGACCGAGGAACCAAGCGCGGCAATGGGCTCACCTGGTGGGAGCAAACCACCGTGGTGAAGCCCACCGATCGGGCGAATGCTGCCAGTCGCCTCTCATGGCTTGGCTCACGCCAGGCATGCATCAGGGCAATGGCGCAGGCCTTGATACCGGCACTCCGATGAGCGCGGAGCCGCGTCTCCAGCTCGGCATCGAGGCAAAGCGGTTCTACCTCTTCCCCCTCGGCATTCAATCGCCCTCTGGCTTCAACAACCGCCACGGCCAGCGACGTCCGAACTGGAATCTCTAGAGCGAACAGATCAGGGCGATGCTGATCACCAATCAACAACAAATTCGCCAGACCCTGGTTGGTGATCAACAGAACTGGCTCCCCTGCCCCCTCAAGCAGGGCATTGGTCGCCACGGTTGTCCCCAAGCGCACCTCCTGGATCAAACCCGGCGGAATCTGAGCTGCCGCAGGCAAACCCATCAGCTCTCGAATGGCACGAACAGCGGGATCACCACAATCGCTCGCTTGCTCTGAGAGCACTTTGCGAACCACAAGCTCACCACTGGGGGCGCGACCAACGAGATCCGTGAAGGTTCCGCCTCGATCAATCCAAAAGTTCCATTGGGTCGCCGTCATCGGTTCACGGCCCTTCCTCACCCCATGCCGCATCGTCCACCCACAACCAAAGCCTTGGGTGACGCCGTAGCCAGCTGGCCGGCACCTCTGGATCACCATCACGATCCAAAGCCTTGCGCAGGATTCCCGCCTTGGATGCACCCGTCACGATCAGGTGAAGTTCATCAGCCGCCAAGATCTCTTGAAGGCCAAGGGTGATCGCTTGCTCAGGCACCAACCCCGGACGTCCCTGGAACGCAGAGGCATTTTGAGATCGCGTGCTGGAGCTGAGCCTGACCACGCGACAACGCACCTCTGGACCGCAGGGAGGCTCGTTGAATCCCACATGGCCATTGCTGCCCAATCCCAACAGCTGCAAGCCAATCCCCCCGGCGCTACGGATCGCGGCTGCATAGCGATCAGCGGCTGCTTCAGGGTCGGCAGTCGCTCCATCTGGCAGCGAAACCTGAGCAGGGTCCAGGCCTAGAGGCCCCACCAGGTGATGTCCCATGAAGGCGGAGAAAGAGCTGGGATGCTCCGCTGCCAAACCCACATATTCATCAAGGTTGAAACTGCGCCAGTGCTGACGCAAAAGCTGTAGTCGATCCGTAGGCCAATCCCTTAAACGAGAGACCAAGGCGGCATAGAGGGGCTCCATGGTGCGTCCAGTCGCCAAACCGAGGGGCCGAAACGCCTCTGACTGAAGAGAGGCCAGCAAGCGTTGCTCAAGCTGATCAACCACAGCCTCCATGAGCTGCAGCGGATTGCGCCTGCGAATGATCGTGGTCGTGTCCGAGATCTTGAGCACGATGAACGGCCATTGTCATCAACCCCACCAGGCTGACTCTGAACGGAGCCGAAGCGCCACTGCTGGGTCATCACTGGGTCGATAGGGGCGAATCTCTGCACCGCGGTAGTAATGCAGAAGAATCTGACGAAAATCAGCGCCTTGAAGAGCCAAACCATGGGCTCCCCACTGACTCATTCCAACCCCGTGTCCAAAGCCTTGACCACGGGCTTCGAGCACCAGCTCACCCTCCTTGACATCAAGACGGGGACGGTTGAAGGCTGAAGGGCTGCGTTGGGGCAGTGGTGGCGGTGGTGGTGGCAGGAGAGACGCCAGTCGACTCGGGGGGCTGGATGTGGTGGCAGGACCCGTGTTGTCAGCACCACTCGCAGAGTCCTGCCACAGGCCGATCAGAGGCGGAGCTGCTTGAGAGCCGGATTGTGAGGCTGTCCGAGACGTTGTCCGAGTAGCTATGTGAGTCGATGCCGTTGGAGGCTCGACCGAGCCATTGATGAGCTCGAATTGAACCATCGTGCTTTTGAGACCGAGACGCTTGCGAAGCTCCCTCCCCGTTAGCACCAAAGAGCCTCGTGGACCCTGCACACGCGCCGAACGCACCCGCCCCGTCGAGCTTTTCTTGAGCACCTGCAAGCGCTTGACACCTCCAGTTTCACGGAAGAGATCGCGCAGCTGATCGTCATCAAACCGTTTGTTCCAGCGATGCACCGGACTGTGTTGATCGTGATCCGCAACGCTGACCAGATAGGGAAGTTGACTGCGCCAAACCTCACCACTGGGTTCCGTTGCACCACCAGAGCTGCTGTGAAACACAGCGTTAATCAGCCGGCCGGCATGGACTAAAACCAACGAGCGCGTGCTTTCCACAGCTTCGATTGTGCTGGGGGTTTCGGATTCAACCCCGCGGTAAACCTGGCTAGAGACGGTGGCCTTGACATCAAAGTCTCCTGTCTTCCCGCGCTGCCTGAGGGCATAGGTGCGCGCCGCAACCGCCTGCGCTTGCAAGGCCGGCAATGGCCACTTATGGGGCATTTCACTCCCCACAACACTGGCTAAATAGGTCTCAATCCCAATGTGATTCACCACCTGCACCTGGCCGCCACGCACTAAAAACTGCAACCGGCCGCGATAACGGCGAGAGCCGAGCCAGATGCCGCGGGGATCATCGCTTTGCACCTCGATCGCAGAGCCAGCCGACAGGGAGCGAGACGAGCCGTCACTCATCTGACCACTGATCTTGAGGCGCCCGGATCTCAGACTGACCTCCATCGAGCGCATGCGTTGATCGCCACGGCCCAGACCTCGCACCAAGAAAGGCTGATCTGCATCAGCGCGCAGACGCACCACCGAGGCTTGTGACAACAGCACGCGCATCGACGGCTCCTGTGCCGCCTGCACAACCCGCTGCTCGAAGCTGACCGCCATCACAGCAATCGGCATGGCCAAGGCAGCAGTCAGCACAGGAAAAAACGCTGACGTACGTGTGAGCACTGCAAGCTGAAACCAGGCAGCTCAGTGTGACCTGATGATTCGGAAGCGGCTAGGTCCCCGTGGCAGATTTGATGGCTCAGCGCGTTAAAACGTGCAGGTCACCTTTCTTGGAACCAGTTCAGGCGTGCCCACCAGGGGGCGCAATGTTTCGTCTGTGGCACTGCGTTTGCCGCAGAGATCGGAGCTGTGGTTGTTCGATTGCGGAGAGGGAACCCAACATCAATTTTTGCGTTGCGATTTGCGCCTCTCTCAACTGAGGAGAGTGTTCATCACCCACATGCATGGCGACCATGTCTTCGGACTGCCTGGGCTGCTGGCGAGTTTGGGGCTGGGCGGCACAAGCAATGGAGTGGATCTCTACGGACCTGATCCTTTGGATGCGTATCTCCAAGGGGTTCTGCGCACGAGTTCAACCCGCATCGGCTATCCGCTGGCGATCCATCGCGTTCGCGAAGCGGCTGAACAACACACCGTTGTGTTCGAAGACGACGATCTGATCGTGACCGCGGCCCCCCTCAACCATCGCGTTCCGGCCTACGCCTATCGAGCCGAACAAAAGCCAAGAGCAGGGCGTTTTGACATCGACAAAGCGAGAGAGCTCCAGATCCCGCCAGGGCCTGTGTACGCCGCCCTAAAGCGCGGTGAGTCGGTCACGTTGGAGGACGGTCGAACCATCGATGGCCGGACCTTATGCGGGCCAGAACAACCGGGTGTGAGCGTTGTGTATTGCACCGACACCGTCTTCTGCGAAGCAGCGGTGCAGCTGGCTCAGGGAGCCGACCTGCTGATCCATGAATCGACCTTCTCCCACGCCGAAGCCGACATGGCTTTCAAAAGGCAACACTCCACCAGCACCATGGCGGCGCAGACCGCTGCTGAAGCCGGCGTCAAGCAGTTAGCGCTGACCCACCTCAGCCCGCGCTATGCCCCTGGAAACGCAGTCACCGCAGACGATTTGGTGGCAGAAGCCAGGGCCATTTTTCCTAACACGATTTTGGCCAAGGATTTCCTCAATGTGGACGTCCATCCCTCTTAATCCGTGGGCGCGCGCTGCAACAGTTCGTGATCACTAGACCCTTAAGGGGCTCATCCGCATCCCACCCCGTGATACAAGGACTTGGTGCGCTGTCTACGTCAGTCTCTGACATCTTTCATGGCCTCTATTTTCTCCAAATTGCGTCGATCCTTGAATCGACTGTTGATCGCCCTGCCAGTGCTGCTTGGACTGTTGATCAGCGCCCCCGCCCAGGCCGCCCAGTGGGATGCCGAGATCCTCACGGTGCCAGCTGACGGCGATGGCGCCCTGGTCACCTTCAGTGAGCAGGAAATCAAGACAGGGCGGAAGGTGTTCAACGTCAGCTGCGGCACCTGCCACGCCGGCGGCATCACCAAAACCAACCAGAATGTGGGCCTGGATACTGAAACGCTTGCGCTGGCCACTCCAGCCCGTGACAACGTCGCGTCTCTAGTGGATTACCTCCAAGACCCCACGTCCTACGACGGGGAATACAGCATCGCCGATTTGCATCCCAGCATGCGCAGTCGCGATCTTTATCCCGCCATGCGCGATCTCACCGATGAAGATCTCCGCCTGATGTCCGGATACATCCTGGTGGCCCCCAAAGTCTTGGGTGTCGAATGGGGCGGCGGCAAGATCTACTTCTAACGCCCAAACAAGATCCCAATCGCTCAGCCTGCTCTTCGGAGCAGGCTTTTTTTATGGCGTGTCCACCGTGAAAAGCTCTGATCGAGAAGGCTTGGCAGGTGAATCATTGTCAGCAGCCATGGACTTTGGTTGACGGCTGTACCACCACTCCTGCAACTCAGGCGTCAAGCGCATCGAAAAGAGCGTCAGGAGCGTGGCCGTAGGGCGAGAGCCCGGCTGAAGCAACTCCACCGAGTAGGAAGGGCAGCGCCTGGAAGCAAGATCTGGAACAAACCGGCGACCCACCCGACGCCAACTCGGCTCTTTGCTACGCCAAGCCAAGCGACAACAGGGCCAGGGCAGCTCCTCACGATCAAACAGACGACAACAGGGTCCAATCACCCGAAAGCTGTACTGTCCGCCTGGACTGGCATGCACCGTTCCGTGCTCCAGCAGTGCCTGTACATCAGAACGCAGGGCAGGAACAGGTGTCACAGGGATGATCAAGCGCTTAGAGCCGTCATCACATTAAAAAGCCACCCCGAGGGGTGGCAGAACGATCGCTCGGATGGGCGACCTCAGCTCGAAGCTGCAGAGCTCAATACAGCTCTTCTTCAGCGTGAGTTTTGATGGTGCAATCTGAAGTGGGGTAGGCCACACAGGTCAGAACGAAACCAGCTTCGATCTGGTCGTCGTCAAGGAAGCTCTGGTCGGACTGATCAACGGTGCCTGCAGTGATTTTGCCTGCGCACGTGGAGCAAGCGCCTGCACGGCAGGAGTAGGGAAGATCGATGCCTTGCTCCTCAGCAGCATCGAGGATGTACTGATCGTCAGGAACTTCGATGGTCTTGTTGAGGCCTTCGCTCTCGCTGACCAGGGTGACCTTATAAGAAGCCATGGATGGATGTAATGCGCAGAGATCGAATCGATCTGAACCTGCTGGACCGAACCCTTCTACATCGGACAGACGCCTTGATACGGGATTCATCAGGGTTTTCCGTCCAAGCCCAATCAAAGACGGAGCATTGATAAGAAGGGCTTATTGAATGAGTCGCTTGATTTCGAGCAAGCCCCAGCGTCCTTGTTCCCCGATTGGCCTTGCCTGCCAGCCGCATTCAGCCAAAACCTCAATCAGCCGAGGCGCCTGATCCACCAACAAACCACTCAGCAGTCCGCGGCCTGTGGACTTGAGCACCGAAGCGAACTGCGGGGCTAAAGCTTCGATCACCGGAGCAAGAATGTTGCAGAGAAGCAAATCCGCCTCCTCTCCGTTCAACAGGGCCGCAAGCGCATCGATCGATCCATGGCTGACGCGCAGTTGTTCGGCTTTCAAAGCGTTGAGGCCAGCGTTGTCTGTGGTCGCCCGAACCGCCAATGAGTCGGTATCAGCCGCCAACACCTCACGTGCGCCAAGGGCCAAGGAAGCCAAGCCCAACACTCCACTCCCACAGCCCAAATCGGCCACCCGCTGATCGCGTGGAGGCATCGCCTCAAGCGCTTCAAGGCAGAGGCGGGTGGTGGGATGACTGCCGGTTCCAAAAGCACTTCCAGGGTCCATCTTCAAGACCAAGCGGTGGGCGTGCTCTTCAGGGACCTGCAGCCATGCCGGAAGGATCAACAAGCGCTGACCCACGGGATCTGGCTGCCAATGCTTTTTCCAACTAAGACTCCAGTCTTCGTCGGCCAACTCCTCCCAAAGCGGCTCTGCCAAGGCCAGTCCGAACGTGTCCGCCATCGGGCGAAGGCTGTTCAGCAACTGGTCACGTTGGTCTTGCGGCCACTCCGACGCTGGCAGCCATGCCAGCAACGTGCGCTGGTCTGGCGACTCTGGGGCATGTTGAACGGCCAAGCGATGCAGCCCAAGGGACTCCAGCTTCCAAAGCAAGGACTCCTCAAGGACGGGAGGCAGGGGCAGGGAAAGGCGCCACCACATCACAGCGTGACGGGATGGGCTTCCTGAATGCCGTTAATGCTGTGAATGGTGGTCAACAGAGCGGGAGGAATCGGGTCATCAATGCTGAGAACCATCACGGCATCCCCACGCACGATGCGACGCCCCACCTGCATGGAAGCGATGTTGACGTTGTGCTCACCAAGCAGGGAGCCGAGGTGACCAATGATGCCTGGCATATCGCGGTGCCTGGTGAACAGCATGTGACGGCTTGGAGGAACATTCACGGGGAATTCATCAATGCTGGTCACGCGTAAATCACCATCTGCAAACACCGCACCGGTCACGCTGTGACCTCCCTGACCACCGCGAGTGGTGAGCTGCAGAGACCCACCCGCAAAATCACGGCTGGCATCATCTTTAATTTCCAGCACATGAATGCCGCGGCCCTTGGCCTCCAGCGATGCATTCACGTAGTTGATCCGATCTCCCAGTGCCGTGCTGAGCAAGCCCTTCAGAGCCGCCACTACCAGGGGTTGTGAGGGGTGGCTGGCGAATTCGCCTTGCAAACGCACCTCCAACTCCTGAATCTGCCCACCACTGAGTTGGCTCACGAGCAAACCGAGGGTTTCGGCCAGCTGGAGATGGGGCTTGAGGCGCTCCATGATCTCGGCACTGAGGCCTGGGATATTCACGGCGCTGCGGGCAGGCAGTCCCAGCAACACATCACGAATTTGTTCGGCGACATCAACCGCCACATTTTCTTGAGCCTCTTCCGTGGACGCTCCGAGATGAGGGGTCAACACAAGCCCTCGCTCCACAGCGCGCAGAGGGGAGTCTTGAGCTAGCGGTTCAGATGCAAACACATCCAGACCGGCCCCAGCGATCACTCCGGATTCAATCGCTTCCGCGATCGCCGGCTCATCAACAATTCCGCCACGAGCACAATTCACAATCCGTGCCGTGCTTTTCATCGTGCGCAACAGCTCGGCATTGACCAGATTTTCCGTATCCGGCGTGCGCGGAATATGCAGGGTGATGTAATCGGCCTGCTGGAACAGGGCTTCCAACGTGGTGAGCCGCACCTGCATCTGCTGAGCACGTTCTGCAGAGATGAACGGATCAAAGGCGATCACCTCCATACCCATCGCTTTGGCGACGCGAGCGACGTGGGAGCCGATTTTGCCCAACCCCACCACGCCAAGCGTTTTTTTATAGAGCTCATTCCCCACATATTTTTTGCGATCCCAGGCTCCAGACCGCATCGAACCATGGGCTTGGGGCACGTGACGAGACACCGACAGCAACATCGCAAGCGCATGCTCCGCCGCGGCGATCGTGTTGCCCTCGGGTGAATTCACCACCAACACCCCGCGCTGCGTCGCCGCAGGCACATCCACATTGTCGACCCCCACACCCGCACGGCCGATGATCCGCAACCGATCAGCAGCCTCAATCACATCCGCTGTGACCTGGGTGCCCGAACGGATCATCAGGGCGTCGTAATCGCCAATGATCGATTTGAGTTCTTCCGGTGACAACCCAATGCGCTGATCGACTTGAGCCACTTGGCCAAGGATGTCGAGCCCCGCCTGATCAATGGGGTCTGAAACGAGAACTTTTGTCATCCAGCGGCGGGAGAGAGCCACCACTAACTGTAGAGATCAGCCAGAACGGTCTTTTCCAAGTGTTTTCCAGCCCAAACAGTTCCAAGAGAATCGGCTCCAAGAGCAACTGTTCCGAGAGAGAATGAAAGCTCGGCTGCTGTTGTTTCATGCCCGTTTGCGTTCTGGTTCTCAATGAGCGCACTGCTGCCGACCGTCTTCGCCTGTCGCTCCAAGAGTTAGGCACGCCATTGCTTCGCGTCGCCCTCGTCGCACCCGCCCCCGGGAAAGGCGCCGAGCCACAGCAGCAAGAATCCGCCTCCGATTCTGATCTCCCTGCTGAGGCGATGGACGATGTGGATCTGCTCAACCCCAATCTGGCCCGCAGTCGCCGGCAAAAGTCGATGGCACGCTGGTTGATGCCCTTCGGGTTTTTCGCCGGCGCCACCTTCACCCAGATCACCACGCTCGATACGTTTGCGAGCTTTGGTCCCTGGGGTGCAGCCTTCATCGGGGGATTATTGGGCATGGGGTCCGGCCTGATGGGCAGCTATGCCGCCGCCGCCAGCGTGCCGTCGGAAAACGAGGATGGCGTAAGAATCCTGCGCAATCGACACCTCGAAGGCTGCTGGCTCCTGCTTCTAGAAACGAGGCCCGGGTTGGAATTGCCTTGGCAAACCGTCCAAAAGGCACGTCCCCAGCAAGTGGTTCGGCTCAGCGAACTATGAGCCTCCCTCGCGACGCGCTGCTTCGGTCCTGCAGGCATCCCACAACGATGGCCGCCTTAATCGACATTGCGGAAGACGTTCTGAAGACCTGGCAACCCCGCTGGAGTCCTTTTCTCTCAGCCCTCATGTTGGAAGATGCCAATCAGCTCGGGGCCCTGGCAGAACTGAAAATCAGCCGTGATGGCGGCTACCCAGGAGCCGAGCGAAAACGGTTGCTCATCCAACATGCGACGTCCCCAGAGCCTGAGCCCCCTTGTCCTTTGGCTGGTCTCAACGTGGAGGGAAACTTCCTGTTCGACCCAACCTCACCCGACGAGATGCGCCTGGCCCTGCAAGGCATCGGGGTGGATGAAGCGGCTCTCGGTGATCTATGGATCCGTGGAGACAGAGGTGCTCAGGCCATTTGCACACCGGAGGCCGCGGCCCTGCTGCAAGGCCAGCGAGGCAGCGTTCGCGAGGTGATGATCGCCTGCGAATCTTGGCCACTCGAGGCCCTGCAATGGCCTGTTCAGCGCGTTGCTCGCCGCTTGAGCAGCGTTGAAGCTTCATGCCGTCTTGATGCCATTGCCTCTGCCGGCTTTGGCATCTCTCGCTCAAAGGTCGTGAAACAAATTAAGGACGGGCGGTTGCGCCTCAACTGGGAACCGGTGCGGCTGGCAAGTCGCGATTTAAAAGTGGGAGACCGCCTGCAACTTCAAGAGAGAGGCAGCATCGAGGTCATGAACATCGAACGCACGAAACGGGAGCGATGGCGCGTTGACATCCTCCGCCAATAAGTGGAGCGAATTTTGAGGGCACTCCAACTGCTAACTTCAGTGCCTGGTTGAGCCATTTATCAACCACCCGTCTCAAAGGACAAATTTGAGAGCTGGGGGCGATTAGCTCAGAGGTAGAGCACTACCTTGACACGGTAGGGGTCACTGGTTCGATTCCAGTATCGCCCACTTCCCTTTAGGGACAGGAGTTGGACAATGGCATGCAGCTTGATCGTGGGGCTTGGCCGCTCCGGGGTCGGCGCAGCGCGCCTTCTTCATGCCCAAGGTCATCAGGTTGTTGTTCTCGAAAGGGATAACGGTCCCGAACAACAGTCCAAAGCCCAACAACTAAAAGATCAAGGCATCCAAACCGAGTTGGGATGCCATCTGGAATTTTCCAGCTTTCAACCGTGGCTAGATCAAGTGGAGCAAGTGGTGATTAGCCCGGGGATCCCCTGGGACCATCCCACCTTGATGCAGCTACGCGACCACGGCGTGACGGTGAGAGGTGAAATGGCCGTGGCTTGGCAAGCCCTTCGCCATTGCCCTTGGATTGGAGTCACAGGCACCAATGGCAAAACCACTGTGACGCACTTGCTGCATCACGTTCTCAACCAAGCGGGACTGCATGCGCCGATGGCAGGGAATGTGGGCCATTCCGCCGCCGAATTAGGGCTGCAATGCATGGATCCATCCCAAACCAAACCGGATTGGATCGTGATGGAGATGAGTAGCTACCAAATTGAATCGGCGAATGAAGTAAGACCAACCATCGGCATTTGGACCACGCTGACGCCCGACCATTTGGAACGGCACGGGTCCATGGATGCCTATCGAGACATCAAACAAGGCCTGCTTCAACGCTCCAAGCATGCCGTTCTCAATGCCGACGACACTGACCTAAAGAGCAGGCAGGCCCACTGGCCAGATGCCCAATGGGTTAGCTCTGCACAAACGAACCATGAGCCATTCAATCTTGAGCTTTGGGTGAATCCAGAAGGTTTCGTTTGCAATAAAAAAGGTGCCCTCTTTCCAGCCAATGCTCTGGCCATGCCTGGCGAACACAACCGCCAAAACATGCTGCTAGTAACAGCAGCTGCCTTGCAAGCTGGATTAGAGCCGCAAGCGATTGAGCGTGGCTTGCGCAGTTTCCCTGGAGTGCCCCATCGCCTAGAGAATCTGGGATCGCTCCACGGAATGAACGTCTTCAACGACAGCAAAGCGACGAATTACGACGCGGCTGCCGTTGCACTTCAAGCCGTACCAGGCCCAATCATTTTGCTTGCCGGTGGACTGTCTAAACAAGGCGATGCCAGTGGATGGCTGCAATTGCTACAAGACAAGGTTTGCTCCATCGCCCTATTCGGAAGTGATCGAGATGTTTTATCGGGCCTGATTCGTGACTTCGGCTATACAGGAAACGTGACATCGCACTCCACCATGACGGATGCCGTGACGGCAGCGGTTGAGAACGGGAAAAATGGGAATGCCGCCTCTCTGCTGTTATCACCCGCCTGCGCAAGCTTTGATCAATACAAGGATTTTGAAGCCCGCGGCAATCACTTTAGGGAGATGATTGAGCAATACTCTCTTAGCCCATCAACGCGAGCAAACTAAGCCCATACGAGGGATTTGCCTGGCAAATCCATAGCCTTCTAAATCAAGGTCGTCAGGATCAAGGCCTGCTAGAAAGCTTTTAAAAAATATTTACTAAGACAGTGAAGACCCTATCCATTCAAAGTCCAGACAACCCAGAATTCAGCTCCTGCGATCCTTTCTCAGCACAGCAAACAATTCGCCTGAAAATCCAGGCAAGCGCCAGGCCCATTCCCTAAATTCGTTGAATGAAGATATCAAAACGCCTTCTACCCTTCACCCTCTTTATCTTCTTGGTGTCTTGCAACACCAAGGGAGCCAAAGATCAACAGACTTGCTCTCTTTACAACGCTGACAAAATTGACGCCGTCGAAGCTCTCGAACGCTTAGGGCTTCAACCCAACAAGAACGGACAGAGGTTTGAGCCAGTTGAAACAACCTGTGCTTCCTTCAAGAATTCTCCTTGAAAGGGCGAAAAGCCCTTCTTCCGAGCAAGACAGATCCCTCTCCTCCAAGCAGACGGACTCGAGCAAAATGAGGGAGATAATGATGATCGTCCCTCTTTTACTTAAAGCCATTTCACCTGTCAGATAAAGCCACTAGTCAATCAACAACACAAGAAGGTAGAGATATTCAATCAATGCATTCCCAAGAATAGGGCCGCGTGCGCAAGAAGCCACGCTGGCTTGATCAGCACGAGCAGCTAAAGTCGATTGACTCCTAGGGCAATCTTCAAAGAATGCCGCGCCTACGATCTCAGTAATGCACCCCCATCATCCCGCCTCCTCAAACTTTTCATCATGACCAAAGCCTCCTACTGGCTCATGAAGAGCGAGCCAAATGTTTACGGCATTGAACACTTAAGGGATGAGAAAGTTACACTATGGGATGGGATTAGAAACTACCAAGCCCGAAACTTTATGCGCAAGATGAAGGTCGGAGATCAAGCCTTTTTCTATCACTCCAATTGCAAACCTCCAGGAATTGTAGGTCTCATGGAAGTTACAGAAACGGGCCTTGTCGATCCAACGCAGTTTGATGCCAGCTCTAAGTATCACGATCCAGCCTCTAAGCAAGAGACTCCACGCTGGGATTGCGTGAAACTTGCCTATCGCGGCCAGTTTTCTGACATGCTGACCCTTGATGATCTTCGTGAGTCATACCAAGCAGACCAGCTAACCGTCGTTCGTCGCGGAAATCGCTTGTCCATTCTTCCGGTTGACACAGAAATCGCGATGGATTTATTAAAGAGACTTGGACCACTTCAATGATCCGCTCGGAAACATTTCTACTGAGCGACTGCCGATTGCCACCATTATTCCAAGGGCCTGGATTGGCTTCAGGAAAGCGCCCTGGACCTTCATCGGACTGACAGCATTGATGCTGATCAGCCTGATGGGCTTAGGGGTGATCGCACGAGATCTCCAACTCAGCAGCAATCGTTTCCTTCAATACACGGGTGATCTTGTGCTCGTGATGGCGGCCCTTGTTCCGCTCGCTCCCCTTTTGGCGCTGCTGCAGCTGGCAGACGAACACTTACCAGGGGGATTGGATCGAGACCCAGAGCAACCCGCGGCAAGACGCCGTTTTTTTTGGCTTTTAAAACAGACCTGCGGCCTCGTGGTTCTAGAGGTCCTCATCGGCATTGGAGGGATCAGCTCGATTCGTCTTTTGAGTCAATTTTTGGCCCCCCACAGCGGTGTTCTTGCCAGCTTGGCCTTCCTGTTGGGTGGTGTCGGCATCGCCATCTGGCTGATTGGTCAACTTCTCTCCATTCCGTTGCTGATCCATCACGGCTATCGGCCACTGCGAGCCATGGAGCACAGTCGCAAACTCGTTCAGGCCAATCGCCTCAAAGTCATGGCCTTGCTGGGACTTCTTCTAGGAATCAACTTGCTTGGCCTCATGGCCGCGAGCCTTGGGCTGCTCTTGAGTCTTCCGTTTAGCGCCCTCTTGTTGATGGCCAGTTGCCGGACTCAAACGCCTTGGCGAAGGGAGTCGCGACGAAACATTTTGCCGACGTAAAGGCGGGTGAGCTCTCTGGAATCCACCCCATTCTGAACAAGAAATCCCGCCAAAGCGGCCTGCACGAGTCGGTACTGATCCCAATTCGGACAACGCTCAATAAAGTCCGCCATGGCCTGGTGCAAAGGCAGGGGCATCTCAGCTTGAAAACTGACAATGTCCTCACCCTGGATGGGCTCAGGCATTGCTTGAGCCACACCAACTGCAACGGACTCAACAACCTGATCAGTCACCAATTGGCCTTGAATCACTCCTCGCTCCCTCTTCATGGCGACCCGAATCTATGGCCTGTTCTCCACAATCACAAGGGGCCGTCAACAGAGGTCGCGAAGGCCATTGCCAACCACTCCGCCCCTGCGGCTTAGGCCAAAAAGCAGTCCAAGACAGGAGTTTTTCCTTCTCCAGGGGGTCCACTTACCGCACTCGGGCGATAGCACACAATCTCCAAAACCGAAGTTTTTCCACAGGGGAAAGGCCTCAACTCAAAAACAGCCAGCGAGCCTGTGGAAAAGCTGTGCAATGGGGCTGTTCCAACGTGGAGAAATCAATCAAACCTGATTGATCAGACCAGCTAATACAATCTTCAATCCCAAACCGTTCTCAACGCAGCCAGGAAAGCTTGAGCCGCTGGAGCAGGCCAAGCGCCCTCGAGCCCTCGACTCTGCAGCCCCTTGCCTTGAAGCACCACACGCAGCCCCCAGTGGTCACGGGTGCCATCAAGGCACCCCCACCACTCCTGCTGTTCCAGCTCCAAGGTGATGGATTCTTCCTCCATCAACTGATCAGAAATCAGCTTGTGTTGATGGTCGAGCTCAACAAGAAGGGCCTGCAGCCCCTTCACTTCCATCTCAGTAAGCTCGACAGCCCAAGATTCCCCTCCGATCAGGAAGGGAAAGCCCTCACGGCTGAAATCACGGGCGAGACGCCAGCCAGGCCCCTCCTCTTGGATCATCCAGGCAGGAGATCAGGCTGATCCTGCTCATCGGAAAGCTCAACGATTGCGCGATGAACCGGCTTCACACTGGATTCCTCTAGGAGCCCGTCGAAGTCGTCAAAACGTCGCTGCTTGGCGCGAAAAGCGATTTTGACTGTTGTCAGATAACGGTTGGTGGACTGACGAATCAAGCTCTCACCACGCTTCGCGAGGTCCTTTGAGTCCACACCTGCAGAAATCATTCCCATCTAGTCATCGACACTTCACTCTATGTGAGCAAATCGCTGTGAAACGGAACCTGCATGGGATAAGCGCGTTGGGGACGACCCGGCACTCGCAAAACGATCTGGCGGCCTAACCCCATCGCGAGGAGTGGACGTCTGAGGTGCGTCATCAAACCACTCACCTCTTCAAGGTGCTTCCCATCCATGCACTCAATACGAATGCATCCCCAACTACGGGACATCCGGCAATCACGTAACGGTTCCAACTCAGCTTCAATCTCTGGATCCTCCCTATAGAAGGAAAACACCAAGCGGCTCAACCGATCCATTGCTAGGCCCCGTAGCCTTAACTCCTTATCAAGATGGCCATGGCTGAGGATCAGCCCCTAAAGGACGAACAAAACCTTCATCTTTCTGTTCAAGGAACACTGGCCATCGACCTTGGGAGCACCAATACGGTGGTGGCCTTTCACGATGGCAGCGCCTCCCCCCCCCAACTCCTCGATCTCGCCCCGATCAGTCAACGACCGGGGGAAGTCCCGAGCCTCATCTGGAGCAACGCTCTTTCCAACCATCAGCCTCTCGTTGGCCGGCAAGTCCTCGACAGCGGACTCTCCGATGGCACATCCCCGGAACTTCATCGCGACTTCAAGCGCTGGATCGGCGTCTTGGACAAATCCGACCTTCCAGTCCATCCCCTCAGCCCTGAGCAAGCTGGCGAGATTCTTTTGCACCAGATCTGGAAAAGCCTGCCCACGACCGTGTCGGTGAAGCGTCTGGTGCTCACAGCTCCAGTGGATCAGGCGCTTGGTTATCGCCAATGGCTGTTGCAGGCCTGCACGATCCTTCCGGTTGACGAGGTGGCTCTCGTGGATGAGCCAACAGCCGCGGCCATGGGCGCAGGACTGCCTGCAGGCTCCAAGTTGTTGGTGGTGGATCTAGGCGGAGGCACGTTGGACCTCTCCCTTGTCGCCTTAGAAGGTGGGGAAGGAAGGGCAGCTCCCATCGCTCAGCTGCTGCGCTTTCGGGGGCGAGACCTTAAAAACAGCAAGCAAACGCTGCGCTCGGCAAGGGTCTTAGGGAAAGCAGGCATCGCCTTGGGTGGCAGGGATCTCGATCACTGGATCTTGGATCACCTTTTTCCAAACGATCCGGATCTAATTCTGAGAAGTCAGACGAGCCTTCTGAATGCGGCTGAACGCTTGAAATGCCGCCTGAGCAGCCCTGATGTCGGAAATGAGGAGACCCTCAGCGAGTTAGCGAGCAGCATCGACCTCGCGCAACCCATCACCTTGTCGCTCAATCGCAACCAACTCCACGCGCTGTTTGAGCGCCGGGGATTGATCAAGGTTCTTGAAGGGCTGCTCGATCGCACATTGGCCTCGGCCCGCCAGCAAGGCTGCAGACCGGAAGACCTCAACGCCGTCGTCGCCGTTGGAGGAGGAGCCCATCTTCCTCTGGTGCGCCAATGGTTATCAGAGACGATGCAGCCGGTGCCATTGCTGACGCCACCACCCGTTCAAGCCGTGGCCACTGGTGCTCTCAATCTCACGCCGGGGGTAAGGATCAGAGATCTCCTCCAAAAAGGCGTGTATTTGCGCTGCTGGGATCGTCGCAGTCGTGCCCATCACTGGCATCCCTTATTTCTGAGTGGCCAACCATGGCCCTCGCTTCAACCCTTAGTGCTGAACCTGAGCGCAAGTCGCAGCCATCAACAGGACATTGAGCTCGTGCTCGGTGAGCCCCAGGGCGAGCGGCGTCACGAAGTGGTGTTCGTTGGAGGGCTTCCCACGATTCGGGACAACAGCAACGTTCCAGACACCATTCAGCCGCTTCCAAGCAAGACCATTCGTCTTCAACTCAATCCCGTTGGCCAACCAGGTGAAGACTGCCTACGCCTAGCTTTTCAACTTGATGACGATGCGCAACTTGTGATGAGCGGGGAAGATTTAAGAACCGGTTTGGCCATCGAACCCTGCACTCTGATAACTGTGCAGTGAACGGTCCGTCCACATAGCGTTGAGAGTCCTTTCTCCCCTCCATAGAAAGGAGTTTCTCTAAAGAGGCTTTGGACTTTGGCGCTGCGTCGCCACCTGCCACGTTTTTGGATCATGGCGACCCTTGGTGGAGTCGCAGCACTTTGTGCTGGAGCTTATTTATGGGAGCAACAGCTGCCGCGGAAATTGAGTCGGGCGCTAGCAGCTAACGACCTGCCTGCCTGCCTGCGCTACGGAGAACAATTAGCTGCCTTGCGTTGGCTCGGCCAGAAAGCGCCCGAAGAGCTTGCCGTGTGTCGACGCAGACTCGCTCAACAAACCTGGGATCAGGCTGATCCAGGTCGAGCTCTGCTCCTTCAAGAGCAGCTCGTGAATTCAGGCGTTGGCTCTCCACAGCAAAAAGAACAAGATCAACAACAGCTCAAACGCTGGCGCGATCAGCTACGGGAACAGGCTCTCGCTCAATTTCGCGCTGGCAAGTTAAACGAGGCATTGACCATGCTTCAGCCGCTGGAGAAGCACGATGGACGCCCCGGAAGTCGCTTAAGTGACGGCTTGAAGGAGAGCTGGAATCGCAATCGCCTTCAGCTGGAACAGCTGAGAGAGCATGTGAACCAAGAACAATGGTGGGAGGCACTCAGCGCCCTCAACCAGCTCGATCATCCCTGGTGGCAACGCCAAGCCGAACCCATGCGTCAGGAAGTCGAGCAGGCCATTGACGATTTAAGGGACCAGAAAGAGCACCACAGCCACGGAGCCTTGCCGGCTCACACGGTGGCGAGAGATCAATTGAACGAGGCAGTGGATGCCCACATCCGCGAGGGCATGGCTCCTTGGGAGGCATTCATGGCCGGTTGCAGCGATCTAGGCGGCACCATCGTTGAGGACGGTCCTGAGACGCTCTGTCAGGCCAAGAATTAAGGCCTTGTTTTGACTTCCCGTGAGACAATCGCCTGACTTGAACCGATGTCCATGCAGCCGGGTGACAAGGTTGTCGTCTCCACCAGCGTTGTGGTTTTCAACCACCCCCAACATCGAGGAGAAAGTTTCGATATGGAAGGAAGTGAGGGAGAGGTTTTCCAGGTGCTCGACGATTGGAAGGGGCGTCCCATCAGCCCAACGCTTCCGATTGTCGTGGCTTTTGGTCGCTACAAGGCCCACTTCCGAGTTGACGAGCTAACCCCAGCCGGGTGAAGCAAGCCTGATCATTCAGGGTTGTTTTCATGAACGCGTCGAAGGAAAACTCCCTCCTCCCCATCCAAACCAAGCAGGCGCAGTTCAATCGTTTCCGATTGACGCGTCGGCACGACCCTGCCGCAAAAATCCGGATGGATTGGCAATTCGCGATGGCCTCGGTCCACCATGACCAGCAAGGACACTCGCCGTGGTCTGCCCCAGGCCTGGATGGCCTCCAAGGCGGCTCTCACGGTTCGCCCCGTAAAAACAACGTCATCCACGAGCACGACATCCCTTCCCTCCACGCTCACGGGCAGGTCGGTGGCCTGAACCATACGCACACCCACACGACCTAAATCGTCGCGATGAAATGTAGGGTCAAGAGTGCCGGTAGCCACAGCGTGACCGCTCTGATCTTGTAATGAGCGAGCAAGAACACCCGCCAATTGAACTCCGCGGGTTGGGATCCCCAGCAACACCAGAGATTCCACGTTGGGCACGGACTCCAACACCTGGGACGCCAGGCGCGTCACCGTTTTTCGCAGCTCATCCGCAGAGAGAATTTCAATCCGATCATTCCCAACGTCTCGATCTGCCATCGCTTTCTTTTAAGGCGATCAGTGTATGAACGATTTTCCCCAGCACGATCAGCTTTTGCAAACCTGCAAGGCACAAATCAGAAGCTTTTGGGCAGCAGGGAGGTAACTTGAATCTGTAGAGGGACTTAAGAACTGAGATTGACGGAGTGAACGTACCGAACAACCTCGAACAAAATCTTCCTCGCAACGCTCCCGTTGCACCTGTGGTTCTTGCGATCCTGGACGGCTGGGGAATTTGTGACTCCACTGAGCACAACGCCATCCGCAGCGCGTCAACTCCTGTCATCGATGCGCTCTGGCATGCCTATCCCCACGCCCTGATTGAAGCGAGCGGATCCCATGTGGGCCTTCCCGACGGTCAGATGGGCAATTCAGAAGTCGGGCATCTCACCATTGGAGCCGGTCGGATCATCCGGCAAGAGCTGGTGCGTATTAGTGAAACCGTGCGCGAACGCCGGCTTGGCAGCACCGCAGCGCTTCAAGCCGTGGCCGACCGTCTCCGCAGCACTGGTGGCACCCTGCATCTGCTCGGTCTCTGCTCCGATGGCGGCGTACACAGCCATGTTGACCACGTTTGCGGACTGCTCGAATGGGCGGCAGAAGAGGGGCTTAAGAACGTGGCCATCCACGCCATCACCGATGGACGAGACACGCCAACCCAAAGTGCACCGACACACCTGAGCAAAATCCAAGCCGCAATCAGCAGCCATGGAATTGGCCGAATTGCCAGTCTCTGCGGGCGCTACTGGGCGATGGATCGTGACCATCGCTGGGAGAGAACAGAGCGCGCCTATGCCCTCCTAACGGATCCTGACTTGGCCAGGACCGACGCTGAGCCCTTATCCGCACTGACCAGCAGCTACGACCAAGACATCACCGACGAATTCTTAGAACCCGTTCGCGTCTCCGACGATCCACTGCGAGATGGGGATGCGTTGCTGATGTTTAACTTCCGTCCAGACCGAGCCAGACAGATTGTTCAGGCGCTCACACTCCCGGAATTTGACGGTTTCAAGCGTGTGCATCAGCCAAAGCTGGATGTCGTGACGTTTACGCAATACGAAACGGATCTACCAGTCTCCGTTGTCTTCCCACCCGAATCCCTCGATCAGCTTCTCGGACAGGTGGTCGCAGATGCCGGCCTCAAGCAGTACCGCACAGCCGAAACGGAAAAATATCCCCATGTCACCTATTTCATGAACGGGGGAATTGAACAACCTCTTCAAGGCGAAAAGCGACATCTCGTCCCCTCTCCCCGGGTCGCCACCTACGACCAAGCTCCTGCGATGTCCGCAGACACGCTCACCGAAAGCTGCGTTGCCGCGATCCAGCAGGGTGAACACTCCCTGGTTGTCATCAACTATGCCAACCCCGACATGGTGGGCCATACCGGCATGATGGAAGCCGCTACGCAAGCGATTGAGACCGTTGATCGCTGCATCGGCAAGTTGCTGGATGCCGTTGGGCGAATGGGTGGCACCTTGCTAATCACGGCAGACCATGGAAACGCTGAGCGGATGCAAGGACCGGATGGTCAGGCCTGGACAGCACACACCACTAATCCCGTGCCGGTCATTTTGATCGAGGGAGAGAAACGCAAGGTCCCTGGATTCGGGAATTCGATTCGACTTCGAGAGAATGGGGGCCTAGCCGATATTGCGCCAACGCTTCTTCAGCTGCTCAATTTGGACAAACCCGAAGCCATGACGGGCATCTCCTTGATTGAACCGATCGAAGCCTCAGCTCCAGCAACGACCAAGCTGCCACAACCCGTTTAAGTAAGATCCATTCATGCTTACGACTGTTCTCTCCTGGGTCTGGATCGGCAGTGGTGCCGTTCTGATTCTTCTCGTTCTCCTGCACAGTCCCAAAGGGGATGGAATGGGAGGGATCGCGGCCAGTGGAAGTTCATCGTTCACCAGCTCTAGCAGTGCAGAAGCAACGCTGAATCGCATTACCTGGACAACACTTTCATTTTTCCTCGCACTCGCTGTGATTCTGAGCGCAGGCTGGCTTAGCTAACTCCTCGGCTGAATTTAATGTCATCCCGTCAATTCATCGTTCACGCACGCATGAATTGAGTCTTAAAAGACGAGTTAAAGACCATATATTTGGAACAAAATCCGCGTTGTTTTTAATTTTTTATTCGTCGGCTCAGCAGGTTTGCTTCAAAGAAGCGTGATGATGCCCTGGACCCTGCAGGTGGACATCATCACGAGAGGAATCAAGACAGCTGCCGTAGCGATTCACTGGAATTGAGGAGAACCAACCCGTTCGGCATAGGCCTCTTCTCCATGGGCCTGCACATCAATTCCCAGGTTCTCTGCTTCTTCTGACACCCGGAAGCGCAGGCCCAGACCCCTCAAAACGAACGCGATCAAGAACGTGCCAACAGATGCCAGGCCATAGGCCACCAAGACGGCTTGCAGTTGCCCAACAATCAGAGCACCCCGTCCCTGTTCGATCAGAACATTGGCAGCAGGATGCCCAGCAATCAAGTCAGAACTGGCAAAAACACCCGTTAGCAAGGCGCCAATCGTGCCCCCCACACCGTGAACCGCATAGGTATCGAGAGAATCATCAAATCGAAGTCTCACTTTGAGCTGAACTGAGGCAAAGCAAAACAACGACGTGATGGCACCGATGGCCATCCCCGCACCGGGGGTGACAAACCCAGCCGCTGGGGTGACACCAACCAAGCCAGCGACAGCACCTGTGGCCATACCCACAACGGTGGGTTTGCCACTCCTCCAAGTCTCGATCAAAGACCAAGCCACCAAGCCCGCGGCTGCTGAGATGTGCGTTGTCGTAAACGGCAACTCTGCACCGGCTACCGCCAACTGACTTCCACCGTTGAAACCAAACCAACCAAACCAGAGCAGACCCGTCCCCAGAAGAATCTGACTGACATCGTGGGGAGGACGCACGGCGTTAGGCCACTGACGGCGCGAGCCCACCAGCCCAGCGAGCACCAAGGCCGATACGCCAGAACTGATATGAACCACCGTCCCACCGGCGAAATCAAGATCTTTACCAAGGAAGCCCCCACCCCAAACCATATGGGCCAAAGGGGCGTAAACCAGCAACAACCAAATCGGGCTGAACACACACCAAAACTTGAAACTGATCCGCTCCACCAGCGCACCCGAGATCAGAGCAGGCGTGATGATCGCAAACATGCCCTGAAAGAGCGCAAAGGTGAGACCTGGAATCGCCAGTCCATCCCAGACGGGAGGCACGTTCTCCAACAAAGCAAAGGAGAACGGATTACCCACCACAGCTTGCAAGGCACCCCCATCGGAGAACGCGAGACTGAATCCAAAGGTGACCCACACCAACGTGGCAAGTCCCATCATCACGAAGCTCATCGCCATCGTGTTGAGTACGTTTCGAGATTGGACAAACCCGCCGTAGAAAAACGCCAAACCAGGCGTCATCAACAGCACCAAAGCCGAGGACGTCAAAATCAGGGTGTTGTCAGCTGCCAAAAGGGCCGTCTCTCCGGCGTAGGCAGGAAGCAAGGCAGCACTCAATAGTTGAAGTGCTGGCACCACCAATAGGGCGATGAGGAATCGACGAAGACGGGACGACAAAAGAGCCTTTTTTGTATTCATCGATACCGTTGCAAACCAAAGCACTCAAAAACTGTTCATCCTGAACATTTTCAGAGAGCTTTGGCGAATCGATCGACCCTGATCAGGTTTCATCCTCTGAAGGCGTCACGCTGCGTAACTGATCGAGCCCCCTCGAGGCCAATCGCTGAGACCGGTTGATGGCTTTCACAAGCAAAAAGAGCACCCAACCCACAATCAAAGAATCGAGCAACACCTTCATTGCCTGACCAAAAAGCAGCTCCCCGCCCGCATAGGGGAGCACCCATGCCTCCCAACCACCATTCCGAATCAGCGGATTCAGCAAGGGCATAAGCAGGTCTTGTGTAAGAGCATCCACAATTTGCTGAAACTGCGTTCCCACCACAACGGCAATCGCCAAATTCAAGGCGTTGCCCTTCTGGAAGAAAAAGTCTGTGAACTCACGAAACCAACGATGAGCCATGACAAAAAACGAAAGCGTGATTGAGCTCCTTCCATTAAAAAAGCCCCCGCGTTAACGGAGGCTGAAAACTTGGTGGGGAACCAGCGTTTAGTAGTCGAAGTCGCCGCCCATACCACCGCCACCAGCAGCAGCTTCTTTCTTCTCAGGCATGTCAGCCACGATGCATTCGGTGGTTAGCACCATTCCAGCGATCGATGCGGCATTTTGCAAACCAGAGCGGGTCACCTTGGCCGGATCAACAATGCCAGCAGCAAGCATGTCGACGTACTCACCATTGGCGGCGTTGTAGCCCTCGTTAAAGGACTTGGACTTGACGTTTTCAGCAACGACAGCACCGTTCACACCGGCATTTTCAGCGATACGCATCAGAGGAGCGGTCAGCGCTGAGGCCACGATGTTGGCACCAATCAGCTCCTCGCCTGAAAGGTTGGCGGCTGCCCACTCTTCCAAGGCTGGTGCCATGTGAGCCAGGGTTGTACCGCCACCAGGAACGATGCCCTCTTCAACAGCCGCCTTGGTGGCGTTGATGGCATCTTCCAGACGAAGTTTCTTGTCCTTCATCTCGGTTTCAGTGGCTGCACCCACCTTCACGACAGCAACGCCGCCGGCCAATTTGGCGAGACGCTCCTGAAGCTTTTCTTTGTCGTAGGTGGAATCGGTCTCATCCATCTGCTTCTTGATCTGCTCGCAACGCGTGCTCACAGCCACCTCATTGCCTTCGGCAACAATCGTGGTGGTGTCTTTGTTGATGGTGACGCGACGCGCAGTTCCCAACATCTCCAGCTTGGCATTTTCCAGCTTGAGACCTTGGTCTTCCGTGATCAGCTGACCGTTGGTCAAAACCGCCATGTCTTCGATCATCGCCTTACGGCGATCACCAAAACCAGGAGCTTTTACGGCCGCCACATTGAGCACACCGCGCAAGCGGTTCACCACCAAGGTGGCGAGGGCTTCTTTCTCGATGTCCTCGGCAATGATCAGAAGAGGCTTTCCAGTACGAGCAATTTGCTCAAGAACAGGAACCAAATCCTGAACCAAACCGATTTTCTTGTCGGTTAAGAGAATGTAAGGCTCATCCAGAACCGCTTCCATCCGTTCCGTATCTGTTGCGAAATAAGGGGAGATGTAACCCTTATCGAAACGCATACCCTCGGTGACCTCAAGTTCGGTCTCCATGGATTTCCCTTCTTCAAGAGAAATCACACCTTCTTTGCCAACTTTATCCATGGCATCAGCAATCATCTTGCCAACTTCTTCGTCGTTGCCGGCAGAGATCGTGCCGACCTGCGCAATCGCATTGCTATCGGCAATTGGCTTTGCATTTTCCTGGATCTTGCCAACCAAGAATTCAGATGCTTTATCAATCCCCTTCTTCAAAGTGATTGCATTGGCGCCGGCTGCCACATTGCGCAGACCCGCTTTCACCATGGCATGCGCCAAAACGGTGGCCGTTGTGGTGCCATCACCAGCAGCATCATTCGTTTTGGATGCAGCCTGACGAATGAGCGCCACACCGGTGTTTTCGATGTGATCTTCGAGTTCGATCTCTTTGGCGATCGTTACTCCATCATTGATGATTTGAGGAGCACCAAATTTCTTCTCAAGAACCACATTGCGACCCTTGGGGCCAAGGGTTACTGCGACGGCTTCGGCGAGAATGTCGATACCTTTTTCGAGAGCGCGACGAGCGTTCTCGTTATAAATAATACGCTTAGCCATAAGAGGCAATTAATGAGGATGTAAAGGAAAATTCAGTCGTTTCTGAGATAAAACTCAGAGGGATTGCGGTCAACCCACAACAGCAAGAATGTCTTTCTCGGACAACAGGACGTACTCGTCGCTGCCAAGCTTGATGTCTGTACCGGCGTATTTGCTGTACAGAACCTTGTCGCCGATGCTGACTTCAGGAGCCTGACGGCTTCCATCGTCGTTGGACTTACCAGGACCCACCTGGACAACTTCGCCCACCTGAGGCTTTTCTTTGGCCGTATCAGGAAGAAGGATGCCGCCTGCAGTCTTCTCTTCGGATTCAGAGATTTTTACGAAGACGCGGTCTCCAAGAGGCTTAACGGTGGAAACGCTGAGAGAAACAGCTGCCATAAGTATTTGAGAAGCAGGGACAGGGCGCTCGGCGCCGCTCGATCGACGCGAGTTAGCACTCGGGATCGATGAGTGCCAAAGCTAGGTCCGTGCATGGGTGAAGCACCAGCGGTGACCTGTGCGGGTGACCGAACAGCGAGAGCAACATCAAGACGGTGTTAAGGTTCTGCCGCTCAGGAAGGGATCGTCCTGTTGCGCGTCCCTCTCACTTCTCCTTACTTATGGCCGCTGCTGCTCCTGCCTCTACCGGTTCCAAGGGCGTTGTCCGTCAGGTAATCGGACCGGTTCTGGACGTGGAATTTCCAGCCGGCAAACTCCCCAAAATTCTCAACGCGTTACGTATTGAGGGCACCAACACTGCTGGTGAAAAGATCGGCCTAACCGCCGAAGTCCAGCAATTGCTTGGTGACCACAGAGTCCGTGCGGTGGCCATGAGTGGCACCGATGGTCTTGTGCGCGGAATGGAAGCCTTGGACACTGGCTCACCCATCTCTGTCCCTGTGGGAGAAGCCACCCTGGGCCGAATCTTCAACGTGCTCGGAGAGCCCGTTGACGAGCAAGGCCCCGTCAATACCGACGTCACTTCCCCAATTCACCGCGAAGCTCCCAAGCTCACTGAACTCGAAACCAAGCCCAAGGTGTTCGAGACAGGCATCAAGGTGATCGACCTTCTCGCGCCTTACCGCCAGGGAGGCAAGATTGGCCTCTTCGGTGGTGCCGGAGTGGGCAAAACCGTTTTGATTCAGGAGCTCATCAACAACATCGCCAAAGAACACGGCGGCGTGTCTGTGTTTGGTGGTGTGGGTGAGCGCACCCGCGAAGGCAACGACCTTTACGAAGAATTCAAGGAGTCCGGCGTGATCAACGCCGACGATCTCTCCAAGTCGAAAGTGGCCCTCTGCTACGGCCAAATGAATGAGCCTCCCGGCGCTCGCATGCGCGTGGGTCTCTCAGCTCTGACAATGGCCGAGCACTTCCGCGATGTGAACAAGCAGGACGTTCTGCTCTTCGTGGATAACATTTTCCGCTTCGTGCAAGCCGGTTCTGAGGTTTCCGCTCTCTTGGGTCGGATGCCTTCAGCTGTGGGCTACCAGCCCACCCTGGGTACGGACGTGGGTACTCTCCAGGAGCGCGTTGCTTCCACACTGGAAGGTTCCATCACCTCCATTCAGGCCGTTTACGTCCCTGCTGACGATCTCACCGACCCAGCTCCTGCCACAACGTTTGCTCACCTCGATGCAACAACGGTTCTGAACCGTGCCTTGGCTTCGAAGGGTATCTACCCCGCGGTGGATCCTCTCGATTCCACAAGCACCATGCTTCAGCCAGCCGTTGTGGGTGATGAGCATTACCGCACAGCCCGTGCTGTTCAATCCACCCTTCAGCGTTACAAGGAGCTTCAGGACATCATCGCCATTCTTGGCTTGGATGAACTCTCTGAAGACGACCGTCAGACTGTGGATCGTGCTCGCAAAATCGAGAAGTTCCTATCCCAGCCCTTCTTCGTTGCCGAAATCTTCACCGGAATGCCTGGCAAGTACGTGAAGCTTGAAGACACCATCAGTGGCTTCAATCAAATTCTTGCTGGCGAGCTCGACAGCCTTCCTGAGCAGTCTTTCTATCTGGTCGGCAACATCGACGAAGTCAAAGCCAAGGCCGAGAAGATCGCGGCTGAAGCCAATTGATCCCCATCGGGGCGCTTGCGCGCCCCGAACATGATCAACAACTCGCTTTCCAACTCTCCGCAGTCTTCTTTCCATGTCCCTCACCCTCCGCGTTCTGGCACCAGACCAGAGCGTGTTCGATGGTTCGGCCGATGAGGTGATCCTTCCCAGCACCACCGGTCAAGTCGGCATTCTTCCTGGCCACGTTTCCTTGCTCGCAGCGCTCGACGTTGGAGTTTTAAGAGTGCGTACCGATAGCAATTGGCAATCCATCGCCCTGATGGGTGGCTTTGCTGAAGTTGAATCCGATGATGTCACCGTTTTGGTGAACTCAGCCGAGCTCGGCGTCAATATCGACTCCACATCAGCTGAAAGTGATCTTTCCGCTGCACGCACTGCTGTCACCAAGCTCGAAGGTCAGCCCTCCACTCCTGAAAAAGTGAAAGCGCAGCAGCTTTTTGAACGAGCCAGAGCACGTGCCCAGGCAAGCAAATCAACCTAAGTTGTAAAAACAACGCCTGTCTGAATCAAGCACCCTGAACAGGGTGTTTTTTTATGGATTGAAGGTGTCTCCCAAAACTGATTTCAACATTCAACATTCTCCTTAGCAAAGACATAAAAAAGCCCCGTCGAAACGGGGCTAAACACTTGATCATTCAACGATGAGCCTTCGTTCGAATCAGGCAGTACCGCAGAAAGTAACGTCGGGGAACTTGAGTTTTGCTTCGTCAAGGCTCTTGCCTTTGCCTTCTTCTTGCCAGTAGTTAATGACCTCAGTGGCCTTATTCAAAACTTCAACACGCTCGTTATCAGTGATCCAGCTTTTGCCTTCTAACTCACTTTTGAGAGTCTCCCAAGCATCTTCACGAGGCCAGAAGAAATAAGCCGTCAGGGGGCTGGGGCCACCGCCAACAATCTGATCAACCGCCAAAGCCACGTTGTCAGGAAGCCAGAGAATCTTCAGCAAGAAGCGTCCTTCATCGGCTTTTGGGGTGTAGCCAGAGGGAACTCCATCGGCATCGATGGTGGCAGAAGCAAGTGCTGCACTGCCGCCGCGCATCACTGGACGACCTTCTTTGGGCTCCTGCTGCTGATCTGACACTTCACCCTTAGGGGTTGCATCTTCGCCCTGGGGAGCGGCATCACCCGCGGGTGTTGCGCCGGCCTGGGGTGCTGCATCAGCTGCTGCTGCCTCTGTTGCGACCTCCTGGTCGACGGCTGCGCCTTCGGAAACCGTCATGGTGTCAGGGCTCAAGGATGAAGGACAAAGAACTAACTTACCAGTTGCTGAAGCCAAATCCCCCTGCAATCTTCAGGATCAAAGCCACAAGCAATCCTGCTTTTCGACATTGATGGCGTTATTCGGGATGTGGCAGGCAGTTATCGCCGTGCACTCCAGGCCACCGTGCATCACTACTGCGGGTGGGAGCCTGGTCACGAGACGGTTGATGCCCTGAAGGGTGAAGGACGCTGGAACAATGACTGGGATGCAAGCCTTGAACTTTTACGTCGGCACGCGCTGACCCATCCCTTACCCACCTCGTCCTCCCACTCAGCGGCCCTACCCGGTCGCGCTGATCTCATTGACGTTTTCAGCCGTTTTTACTTCGGATCTGAACCAGAGGGAGATCCCTTCGCTTGGGATGGATTTATTTGCGATGAGCCCCTCCTCGTCGATCGAAACTTTTTTTCAGCCCTGACGAATCGAGACATTCTTTGGGGATTCGTGAGCGGAGCAGAGCCCCCTTCTGCTCGTTTCCTACTGGAGCAACGTCTCGGCTTGCAGAACCCTCCTCTGATAGCGATGGGGGATGCGCCAGACAAACCTGATCCCGAAGGGCTCATCAGGCTGGCAAGCACCCTTGTGGATGGCAACCTCGGTTCCGACGCACCACTGATTGCCTATCTCGGTGACACCGTGGCGGACGTCAACACCGTGATTCGAGCCCGGGAGCAGGTCCCGCAACAACGCTGGATGAGCTTGGCGGTTGCACCTCCCCACCTACAGCTCCCAGGGCAATCTGAGGCGCGAGCGCACTACGAGCAGACCTTACGGGCTGCAGGAGCAGAGGTGATCCTCACCGACACCCAAGCGGCACTCAACTGGAACCCCAGTCAGCGTTGATGCGCAAAGAATGGCCCTTGCTTGTTGGAGCGGTTGTCCTCATCGGTCTCCAAACCACCCATCTCCTGGATTGGCTCTTGCTGCAATCGGCAACGCTCGTCTTAGGCGGATTGGGAGGACTCAGCCTCTTGATTTTGCTGCTGGCGAGACGCATTGCCAGCCAAGCCGATCATCTCGCCGAAAAGCTCGGTGAACCGCTTGGAACGCTTGTGCTTACAGGTTCCGTGATTTTGATCGAGCTGGCTCTCGTCACCAGCACCATGTTGAGCGGCGAAAGCAATCCCACGTTGGCGCGGGATTCGATGTTCTCGGTGTTGATGATTGTGCTCACTGGGGTGAAGGGAATCACCTTGATTTTGGCTTCGCGATTTCAAACATCGGGAATCACGGAACCCTTCCAACCAGAAGACATGGCCACCGTCAACCAAAGCGGTGCCTCCACTTACATCAACTTGATCACGACGATGAGCGTGCTTGTGTTGGTGCTGCCTAATTTCAGTTCTGACAGCTCGGAAGCCAACTTCTCCCTCCCGATCAACTGGCTTCTCACCATTGTGGCCATTGGGCTATACGCAGCTTTCCTGCGCTTCCAAACCGGCTCTTACCGCAATCTCTTCCTTGAGGCTTCCCAGCAGCTGGAGTTGCCCGAAACCAAGGGAAAAAACGGGCTACCCCAGGCATCCAATGCCGATAACGACTCGGCTCTTCGGAGCGGCGTTCTCATGGCGCTCGGCCTCTTGATTTTGGTTCTAATCGCAGAATCGATGGGGAGCCTGATCGACATTGGCATCAGCGACCTCGGGCTCCCAAGCTCCCTGGGTGGTGTGCTTGTTGGCCTCCTCGTCGTGGCTCCGGAAGCGCTAAATGCCTTCCAAGCGGCCAATCGAGGGGAAGTGCAACGGTCTCTCAATACCCTCTATGGATCGTCCTTATCGACGCTTTGCCTCACCGTTCCGGCCGTGCTCTTCGTTGGAGAACTCACCAACACCAAGGTGATCCTTGGCCTCAATCCGATGGAATCCGTGCTGCTGGTTCTCACACTGATCTTGGTCCGCCCTCTCAGCGGACGGGTCAGCGAGCTCGATGGCCTGATGCTCTTGTCCGTTGGTTTGATCTGGATTTCCCTGCAAGTGGTGAGCTGAACGTCATCCACGCTCCATCGAGGCAACATCCTTCAAGGCCGAAGCCGTCAAGACCTCATGACCATCCTTGAGAACGGCCACATCATCTTCAATGCGGATACCAATCCCTTTCCAGCGGTCATCAATTTCCGGCTGACCATCCGGAACCGGTAAGCGGTCACTGATATAGAGGCCAGGTTCCACGGTGAGCACCATGCCTGGATCCAGTTCGACATGGTGCTCACCAAGCCTGTAGGCGCCAACGTCGTGCACATCCAAGCCAAGCCAGTGCCCCGTGCGGTGCATGTAGAGATGGCGGTAAGCACCCTGCTCAATGATTCCGTCAGCCTCTCCAGCCAAGAGTCCAAGATCCAACAGACCCTCCACAAGCGCTCGCAAAGCGGTCTGATGCACCTCCTCCGCTGTTCCTCCAGGCCTCACGGTGGCAATGGCCGACTCCTGAGCACTCAGAACCAATTCATAGAGCGCGCGCTGTTCACCGCTGAAGCGGCCGTTCACAGGAAAGGTACGGGTGATATCACCGTTGTAGTAGTCACCGATTGAGCACCCGGCATCGATTAGCAACAGATCACCGTCCTTGAGCGGATCCTGATTGTCGATGTAATGCAGGACGCAGGCGTTATCTCCTCCCGCAACGATTGAGCCATAGGCAGGGCCCCGTGCCCCTTGATCAAGGAAGTGAAACTCGATGAGGGCTTGCACCTGTCGCTCATTCATTCCGGGCTTCACAGCGGCACGCGCCAACTCATGAGCCTGGGCTGAAATGCGGCACGCCTCACGCATCCGATCAAGCTCCGCTGGATCTTTGCGCAAGCGAAGTTCATGTAGGACCGGGCAGGGCGCCACCAGCCCTAAAGCCGCGGCACCCCTTCGCGACGCGCGATCCAATTGTTCAGACCAAACCTCGAGCACCACGGACTCCACCGCCGGGTGATGCCCCGTGCGGAAGGCAATGCCCTCGGCATCTTTCAGATAGCCACGCAGATGTTGGGCCAACTCAGAGCGGGGATGGGCCACATCCGCGCCGAACTGATCCACAGCCCCCTCTGTGCCCCACCTCCGTCCTGTCCAGACCTCGGCCCCTGGCTCACGGGGGTTCACAAACAACACGTAGCGCTCTCCTTCAGGCCGATGGGGCAAAAACAGGGCGACGGCATCCGGCTCATCAAAGCCTGTGAGATACCAGAAGTCGCTGTTCTGACGAAAGGGCCACTCACAGTCGGCATGGTGTGTCACCAGGGTTGCCGCTGGAATCACAGCCGCCGCACCGCCAAGATGGGCCATGAACCGCTGACGCCGCTCGGCGTAACCCTGAGCATCAATTGGGAGCGAACTATGAACCACGACGGAGACAGGGCACCAGGTAAACGTCAGGATGGCAGGCAAAGCATCCAGGCATGACTCACGACCTGCTGATCCTGATTCTGCTTGTGGTCGTGGTCCTCACAGGATCCGCCTTGTGTTCTGGCGTCGAAGCCGCTCTGCTCTCCGTGAACGCTGTTCGCGTTCTCGAACTCGCCGGTCGATCCAAACCGGTATCCGGTGCACGGAGATTGGCCCAGCTCCGTCAGCGACTCGGCCGGACCCTGTCGGTTCTGGTGATTGCAAACAACGGCTTCAATATTTTCGGCAGTTTGATGCTCGGTGGTTACGCCGCTTGGCTGTTCGAAGACATGGGCATCAGCGCCGTAGCTCTGCCCCTGTTCTCCATTGGTCTCACCGTGCTGGTGATTCTTTTGGGGGAGATCCTCCCCAAGGCGATCGGCACCCGCCTGGCGCTGCCTGTTTCACTCGCGAGTGCTCCGGTCTTGCACCTGCTTGGCGTTCTCATGCGTCCGCTCGTCCTTCTTCTGGAAAGACTGCTGCCGGCCTTAACCCAGGAAAGCGAACTCAACACAGACGAAGAGGAGATTCGACTGCTGGCCCGTATGGGGTCCCAAACCGGCCAAATCGAAGCGGATGAAGCCGCGATGATCGCCAAGGTGTTCCAACTCAACGACCTCACCGCGAGGGATTTGATGACACCAAGGGTTGCTGCTCCGAGCTTGGACGGAGCGAGCACACTGATGCAGTTAAGGTCCGCCCTGCTCGAAAACGAGGCGCAATGGTGGGTGGTCCTGGGTGATGCCGTTGACAAGGTTCTGGGTGTCGCAAGTCGAGACCGATTACTGGCGGCACTCGTTCAAAATCAAGGTCAACTCACCCCAGCCGATCTGAGCGAGCCCGTCGAATTTGTGCCTGAAATGATTCGGGCCGATCGCCTGCTGACAGCCTTTCGTCGCGACAACAGCGGGGTTCGCGTTGTGGTGGATGAATTCGGAGGGTTTGTGGGCGTGATTGGCCCTGATGCGGTTCTGGCCGTGCTCGCTGGCTGGTGGCGCAAGTCAGCAGGAGCCAATGGGGCGTCATGACGACGTTCTCGCCTACATCCACCACGGAGCGCTGCCTTTCACTGCTGCAAACCTGGCGATCTCAGCTCCAGCTCAACCGCCGGGAACAAACCGTTTTAGCGGGTTCGCTCAGGCGCTTGGACCGGCAATTGGAGCGCTTATCGACTCGGAAGCTGCGCGTCGCCGTCTTCGGCCGCGTGGGAGTGGGGAAATCAAGCCTCGTCAATGCACTGATCGGTCAAGACCTCCTGGCCACCGACGTCGCTCACGGCTGCACGAGACAACAACAAGCGCTGCCTTGGACGATCTCCATTCCTGGTCTCCACGCGATTGAACTCGTCGACACACCAGGAATCGATGAGGTTGCAGCGGAAGCTCGCGCGCGACTGGCAGCGCGGGTGGCCCTGCAGTCCGATCTTGTACTTCTCGTGTTGGATGCCGACATCAGCAGGGTTGAGCTCGATGCCTTGGAGACCTTAATCAGCAGTGGCAAGCCGGTGCTTCCCGTGCTGAACCGCAGTGATTGTTGCCCCCCAGAGCAACTCGACAGCCTCCGGGAAAGCATCAGCCAAAGGATCCGGGAGCGGTGTGACCGCAACCATCACGCAAGGATTCCTCAAGCGATTGCCGTTTCAGCCGCCCCTCGCAAAGCCTGCCAACGCTCGGATGGCAGGGTGCGCAGCGAGCGACAGCCAGCGATGGTGAAACCACTCCGCACTGCTGTAATCAATCTTCTGAGAGAGCAAGGCCAAGCCCTCTTGGCCTTAAACGCCCTCCGCCAAGCAGAACGGCTCCAACAACAACTGGAATTAGGGCGACTGGAGCGCCGACGACAAGATGCGCAAGGCCTGATCGGCCGCTACGCAGCACTCAAGGCCACAGGGGTTGCGGCCAATCCTTTGGTGTTGCTCGATCTAGCCGGAGGCTTGGCCTGCGATACCGCTTTGGTGGTTCAGCTCTGCAAGCTCTATGACCTGCCGATGGGAGGCCCAGCAGCACGACGGCTGATGCAACGGCTATCAGGACATAACGCCATGTTGGGAGGCGTCCAACTGGGACTTCAGCTGGCGCTCTCTGGACTTCAACAGCTGTTGCTGATCGCCGCACCGTTTTCCGGAGGCTTGAGCCTGGGTCCAGCGGCCCCCGTCGCCGTTGCCCAGGCGGCTCTTGCTGTGCACACCACGCGCAGAACAGGTCGGCTCACAGCACGTTGGCTGGTCGATCAACGCGGTCGAGGCAGGAGGGGCAATCCAGCACCAACGACCCTCATGCGGCGCCTGGTACGCAGCGATACCGGCATGCAACGTCTGCTTGCCGAATGGCCACAGCCGCCCAATCGGCCCCGGCGTGACGGGCTCTTGCCATGACCGCGACCATCGCCCTGCTCGGCACGAGCGCCGATCCACCAACGCTCGGGCATCAGGCTCTCCTTGAAGGCCTTTTGAATCACTTTCAACGCGTCGCCACCTGGGCTAGCGACAACCCAATGAAACGCCACGATGCCTGCCTTGCGCTCCGCAGCGAGCTGCTCCAGGCCTTGGTGATGGCCATCGACAACCCACGGGTGAGCATCGACCAAACCCTCAGCAGCCCCTACACCATCACCACGCTTGAACGGGCAGCACGTCGATGGCCCCATCACGAACTGTGCTTTGTGGTGGGCAGTGATTTGGCTGCTCAGATCCCCCATTGGAAACAAAGCGAGCTTTGGCTCAAGCGCTGCCAGCTGGGGGTGGTGCCGCGGAAGGGTTGGCCGTTGGAGCCCGAACACCTCGAACGACTCCGCCAGCTCGGCGCCCAGATCACCGTGTTGCCCTTACAGATTCCTGAGACAGCCAGCTCAAGCATTCGCAAAACGAGCGCTGCGGATCAAATCCCAAAACCGCTTTGGCCCCTCCTCTTGCAGCACAATCTTTATGGACTCCAAGACGCTCCTTCCTGAATTGCCATGCGCATCGCCCTGGCCCAGACCAATCCTCTGGTGGGCGATCTGTCCGGGAACGCCGAACGGCTCCTAGACGCTTGTCTCAAAATCAGCCATCAGGCGCAGGGCACCGCTCCCGCCCTTGTGGTGAGCCCAGAGCTTTCACTTTGGGGATACCCACCCCGAGACCTGCTGCTGAGTCCTGAGCATCTCCAGCAGCAGAGCGAGGCCCTCAACCAGCTGCAACAGGGACTTAGGGAGAAGCTGCCGCAAACGGCACTGCTGGTGGGGGTTGTGGAACCAGCCCCAGACCAGCAACATCCACGACTCTTCAATGCGGCAGCCCTCGTAGAGGCCAACGGTTGGCGCGTCGTCGCCCGCAAACAGCTCCTTCCCACCTACGACGTCTTTGATGAATCGCGTTATTTCAGACCTGCCAACCAACCCAGTGTTCTGAGTTTTGAATCGGAAGGGCAGACTTGGCGCCTGGGGCTCACCATCTGCGAAGACCTGTGGGTTGAGGATGCGCTTCAGGCACAACGCCTGGTGGGACCAGATCCGATTGCCAATCTCATCCCGGAGCAAGTGGATGTGTTGCTGAACCTCTCCGCGTCCCCCTTCGGAAGAACCAAAGCATCCATCCGACATCAGCTCAGCGCCCGCGCTGCCAACCGTCTTCATTGCCCAGTGATTTATGTGAACCAGGTGGGGGGCAACGACGAATTGGTGTTCGATGGCGGCAGTTTCGTGATGACAGCCAGCGGTGAGGTGGCGTTGCAACTTCCCACCTGCCGGGAAGCCATCGCCTGCTGGAACAGCAGTGAAAGGGGTTCTGATGCATCGGCAGGCACGTCGGCCCCCACGGAAAGCGCTGATCTTGAGCAACTGTTCCAAGCCCTTGTGCTCGGCGTGCGGGATTACGCCCAAAAATGCGGTTTTCAACGCGCCCTTCTGGGTCTGAGTGGCGGCATCGACTCAGCTCTTGTGGCGGTCATTGCCGCAGCGGCACTCAAAGCAGACCGCGTGCAGGCATTGCTGATGCCCTCTCCCTGGAGCTCTGTTGGGTCGATTGATGATGCCGAGGCGCTTGCAGAACGCCTGGGAATTTCCACGACAACCGTGCCCATTCAAACCTTGATGCAGGGGTTTGAAACCACCCTGACCCCGGCACTGGATCAAGCACCGTCGGGCGTCACGGCAGAAAACCTGCAGTCGCGCATTCGAGGCACTTTGCTGATGGCTGTCGCCAATCAGCAAGGACAGCTCCTGCTCTCGACGGGCAACAAATCAGAACTTGCCGTGGGGTATTGCACCCTTTATGGCGACATGAATGGAGGGCTCGCGGTGATCGGTGATCTCTACAAGTCCACGGTGTTTTCCCTCTGCCGCTGGTTAGACAGCTCTGATGCCATGGCCTGTCGCCAAGAACTTGGACTTCCAGAGCACAGCGACTTGATCGGACGAGAAATCCTGACCAAACCACCGAGTGCTGAGCTACGCCCTGACCAACAGGACAGTGACTCCCTTCCCGACTACGCAACGCTCGATCCGCTTCTGAATGATTTGATCGAGAAGCACAGCTCGGGCACTCAATTGATCGCAGCTGGGCATGACCCGGCGGACGTGAAACGGATTGAGCAACTCTTTCGCCGCGCGGAATTCAAACGCCGCCAAGCGCCTCCTGTTCTGAAAGTGAGCCGACAGGCCTTCGGGACCGGTTGGAGGCTCCCAATCGCCGCCCGCTGATTTCAAGACGCATAGACCAGTGGCCAATCCGGCTGAGCAGGGTCAGATTGAAGGATCGTCTTCGGCAGCCATGGCTCAATCCGTACTGACGGCTCCGATGGCCACCATCGGAGTCCCCACAGAGATCAAGGTTGATGAGCAACGCGTCGCGCTGACACCGGATGCCGTCAAAGAACTCGTCACCCATGGACTGGAGGTGCGGATCCAGAGCGGTGCCGGCTCCGGAGCGGGTATTGACGACGAGGCCTTCGCCGCAGCAGGCGCAGAGATCGTGGATCAAGAACAAGCCTGGGGGGCTCACTTGGTTGTCAAGGTGAAGGAACCACAGCCGGAAGAATTCCGCTTTTTGCGGAATGACATGGTGCTGTTCACCTACCTGCACTTAGCGGCTTACCCGGAGGTGGGAGAAGCTCTTCTCGCAGCTGGCACCACGGGGGTTGCCTACGAAACGGTGCAACTGGAAAACGGAACCCTGCCGCTGCTAGCGCCCATGAGCGAAATCGCTGGCAGGCTTGCCGCACAAGTGGGGGCTCGCTTGCTGGAGCGACCCCAAGGAGGCAGAGGTGTGCTGATCGGAGGCTGCACTGGTGTGCAACCAGCCCGGGTGGTGGTCCTGGGTGCAGGCACGGTGGGTTGGAATGCGGCGCGTCTGGTGGCTGCCATGGATGCGGAAGTGATGCTTCTGGATCGCTCCCCGGAACGGTTACGCAGCCTGGAGGCCTATCGAAGTGGACGCCTGATGAGCGTGGTGAGCAGCCGCGGTCTGCTCGAGCGCTTAATCCCCACGGCTGATCTTCTGATTGGCGCCGTCTTAACCCCTGGAGGCAGGGCACCAACACTGGTCGATGAAGCGATGGTGAAAGGAATGAAGCCAGGCTCAGCGATCGTTGATGTGGCCATCGATCAAGGCGGCTGCATCGCCACGAGCCGCGAAACAACGCACACCAACCCCACCGTGACCATTCACGGTGTGCAGCATTACGCCGTGGGCAACATGCCTGGCGCCGTGCCGTTCACCTCCACCGAAGCCCTGGTGAGCGTGACCTTGCCTTACATCGTTGGCATTGCAGGGCGCGGCCTGGAGGAAGCGGTCACGGAGCGGCCTGAATTGCTGTCTGGTCTCAATACGGTGCAGGGCTCCGTCTGCCATCCAGGCGTCGCCAAAGCCTTAGACGTACCACCTCGTCATCCCATGGCCTGCTTGCGTTGATCAAACCCAGAAACGGTTTAAAGCAAGCACAGATATAGGCCCCAAATAAATCACTTCAAACGCATATCTTCCAGCAGTTCGCCTCAAATCAAGAGACAAAGGACACAGACATGCCCAAATACTTATTTCGAGAAGGGGTAGACGTCAGCACAGATATTAACGACATTGTTATCACAACCCCCTATGCCACGCGATCAAACCCCCATCGCCAAATATTTCGCCTCAAAAATGCAATAGAGCCCATAAAAAAACTGCTCGCAGCACTTTCTCAAGAAGGAGTCGAAAGCAATCAATATTTAGCATTACCCGAAACAGCAGAAACTGCCGCCACGCATTTAGAGCTTGGACTGCAACTCAAAAACCTTTACGAGAAGGGCTTACTGATTCACGCAATCGATGGATGCAACGGCAGGGCAATGTGCCTGCTACCGATGAAACCAGGAATCAAACAACAACCCTACCCAGACGACGGAAAGGCATTCAAACTTTCGAAATTTGCCAGCATTCACCCCTGCCTTGAAGGCCTCGATGTCACAACCCCCTTATCACCCGCAACGTTGCGACTACAAGACCATCGGCTCTATCCACTCATCCAGAAGCTCCTATCACCCTGCACAACAGACATCATCAGGAACGTCCTCCCTGAAGATCTACACATTCACCATCGAGAGCTTATTTCCCTCTTACTGTCATCTGGCGTGGCCGGAATCTGCAATGCAAATCACAATGCAGACATCGACCAAGAGGCCATCGAAGCTGGCTGGAACAGGCAAGACCTGAGCTTCCATCAACAGACGCGGCGCCATATTGTTGACTTCAAGGCAGAAGAGTCTCTGCCAAAGCCAATCGACAGGAAGGCCCCACCAGCGAAGCACCAAAGGATCATCCTCAGCACAGTCTCCCTACCAACACCATCGATCGACAATCAAAAAACCAATTTCTACCAGGTCATTCAAAAAAGACAATCGATTCGTGCCTACGACTCCAATCCTGTTAGCGCTGAAGCTTTAGGCAATCTGCTCTGGTATTCGATGCATACCCGAGAAGAGATTCTCTGCGACCCAGCCCTACCTCGATCCTATGAAGGCTTACTAAGACCTGTCGCCAGCGCTGGAGGCCTTCATTCCATTGAGCTCTATCTATGCATTCATCAATGCATCGGCATCAGCCCAGGCTTTTATCATTACGACTCTTTTGAGCACTCACTCGGAAAGATCAGCGACCTCAACGGACCATGCGAAAGCATGCTTGAAATGGCAGTCAATACAACATGCCGAGCACCTCAGGCTTCCTCTGTATCACCTGGCTATGGACAAAGGCCCGACGTCCTCATCGTGATGGCCGCGCGCTATGAAAGAAATGCAAGCCTTCATTCTGAAACCGGGCTGGCCTATGCCCTCATTCTTAAAGATGCAGGGTCGCTCTACCAGCAGCTTTATCTTGTTGCCACAGCCCTTCAGCTCGCCCCCTGCGGATTGAGCTTTGGAAGCAGTGAATTGTTCGAACAAGCTTCCGGCATCTCCAGCAAGGCCGAATGTTCCGTAGGTGAATTCATGATTGGCAATCCCAGGTAAGCCATCAAAACAAGGCCCCCATCTCCCCCTGGCTCAAGAATGGCCAAAGAGCAAGACGGAAGAAAACCAGGAAGGGGAAACAGGAGCCTGGGGATCCAATCTCAGCAGAGCACGTAACAACCTGTTACGATTAGTGAAATTGCGTTAATCCAGATGAATGACTCCAAATTCGGTTTCTCATCCTTTGCAGAGCAGTGGAACGGAAGACTGGCGATGATGGGCTTCGTGATTGGCTTAGGTACAGAGCTGCTCACTGGACAAGGCATCCTTTCCCAAATTGGTCTGGGCTGAAACAGCTAGATCGACTGGAAAATCGAACACTGACGACAAGAGCTGGAAAATTCCAGCTCTTTTTTTTATGGACAGGCAAGAGCTGTCGGCATTCCTTGCAGTCAACCAAGGGGCCTTTGCGATCATTGATAGATCAAGATCGGTGCATAAGGTCTTCCGTACCAAATGGACCACCAGCGCGTGGCATGAGCTTCCGCAGCTCGCCGAGCCTCCACCGCCATGCGGTATTGGTGTTCCCTCTCTTCCCGCAGCTTGCGTTCACGGAATGCCTGCTGGCGATCATCGTTAGCCGCGCCTTCTCTCTCCATCTGGGCTCTAGCAGCTGATTTAAATCAAACCGATTCAACCCACTACAGAGGCTTGATATAGAGCCAATGGCCTTTTGGATCCCCATCCTTGCGCTGAAAGAGCGACGTTTCAGTCATCACATTGCGTTGCCCCCTGGCTCCAAATGTTGCCTCAAATGTCACTGTGCCCTCAAGATCATCCACACCGCCAGCCTCCACGGCCTTGATCTGCAGTCCTAACCAACGCGCTTCGCGACAATTCTTCCGCAACTCTTTTCGGCGTTGAAGCAAAGGCGTCGCAGCATCGGGATGCGTTGCGATCAAATAATCCACGTCTGCAAACGCGAAAGCCGAATAACGCGAACGCATCAACTGTTCAGCAGTCGCAGCCCATTGCTCCCCGAGATGCAGAGGTTGGCAACATCGTTCGTAGCTCATTCCGCTCAAACAAGGGCATGGCTCTCTACTTTTTGATGATCCAAAGCCAGCAGCTCTTGCCATTACGCCAACTCCTTCAAAGCAGGTAAGGGTCGCATCAAGGCGGATAGGGCCACACCTTCGCGTAAGGCCAGCACCATGCCAGCCGCTTCTGCATAGGAGCGCGCTTGCAACACCTCATGTCCCAGGCCAAGCGCCGTTGACGTGACTTGCAACACGGACGGATTGGCCACACTGATCACAGGAACCCTGCGCTCAAGACAAGCCAACACGGCTTCTCCACCCAGAGCCCCCTCTGGAGCAACCAACACTCCCAAATCATCAGCCACCAGATCCTGTGAATGAGCAGCAGCACGCTGGAGCAAATCCGGTGCCTGACTTAAACCCACCAACACGCATGCCAAAAAGGTGTAACCCAACTCTTCGCCTGCAGCACGAGGATCCAGCTGCTCATCCAGCGGCAACGCCGATAAAGCCGGTGCATGAGCACAAGGAATCTGCAGGTGCCGCACCAGTAGATGACTGATCACGGCTTCGGCACCTGCAAGGGCATCCACGCCGCTGCCATGGCGGTAGGCCTGCAATGCCTCACTTCCCTGGTCGTCGGGGAAGCGGGCAACCACCGCAATCGCCGTTGCTCCATGGGCTCTTAAGCGTTCCCCCGCGCGCAATAAGGAATCCGGGCGCTCAAGGGTGCCCCAACTCGCACCGCTCTGGCCCAATCCCATATGCACTCCTAACGGCACATCACTCGACACCACAGGGCCGATCTCGATGCCCAGGGTTGCCCTGCAACCATCGGCCACTTGAAGGTGACGTTGACGCAGCTCCGGTTCGATACCAGCATCCAAAAGCAAACCAATCCGCTGCTGACGAACAGGCCGTAGAGCCCAATCGCCCACGGCAAAGCGATCGAGGCCATACCCCTCCACATAGCTAATGCGGGGGTCTTTCCAGTACAAGGATGCCCCATTCATCACGTTGGGGTGGGTGATCAAACAGCCGGAGGCCGAAGCGAGAAGCCTTGCACTGGGAAGCGCATCACCCGCATACCCGCCGATCGCACATCCAATCCCCGTTGGCACCACCATCAATGTGGGCAGGGGAGATCCCAAAGACAGCCCCTCCCTCACTCGATCAACACCGCTTCAATCTGCAAGACAGCACTGTCTTCCTGCGATGAATGATCGACAGCGGTAATCGCCCAACGCAAGGGATCACCATGAGCGCGTAATTGATCTTTCACCCAAGCGCTCAAATCCGCTGCCTTTCGATCTTTGGGCCAAGGCAACGTCAACGTTTTCGACGTCAACCTCATTTTTGGTACTGACCAAACTGAGCCTCATAGAGCGCATCTTCCTGACCCGCCAACAGCTGAAGATCAGAACAAGGGAAGGCAACACAAAGCAAGGTAAATCCTTCGGCGCGTAGGTCCTCCTTGACACCCATCGCATCAGATTGTTCCACCGAACCGCTTTTTAAACGGGCGGCACACGTGGTGCAAACGCCTGAGCAGCACGAACTCGGAAGCATGACCCCTGCTTCTTCCGCCGCCGCCAACACCGTTTGATCAGATCGACAGGAAAAGCTGTGTTCAACAGCATCCACTTCGATGCTGACGTTGTAAGTGGCAACAGCACTGGCTTGATCGCTCATCCTGAAAGAAAAGCCTTGGTCATTCATCTTCTCAGGGCACCAGACGTCATGACGACAAATCCGAGCAGGCACTCCAATGAGAAGGATGGGGGGCAAGGTATTCCGGTGGGTTGCCCTGCTCAGGAGCCGTGATCACAAAGTCGAAACTGATCGAGCAGCGCAGCGACTCAGGATCGCCATTGGTCAACACGCTGTGATCAAGCCTGGAAGGGAACAGCACCAGCAGGCCAACCTCCGGAGCCAAGTCCCAGCTGTCTGCATTGAAAGGATGATCAATCGCAATGGGCCCGGCATGGCCAGCGGACAGTCCTGGCACGAGTTCATTGCTTTGCAATGGCGAATGAACACGTAGTACCCCCTCCTCACCTGAGCCAGCCCCCGTGAGATACAACACGGCGCTGAGGTGGGCATTCGGATGGTGATGGCGGCCAACCAGCTGATCCCAATCGCTCAGCACAGGCCAGCAGCGCTGAAGATGCAAAGCCACCTGGCTGCAATCAAACCCAACCGCCGCCAGATAACGCTCGGCCTGGGCTGACACCTGTTGAACCAACGGAGCAAATTCAACTTGACGATGCAATTGCCAAACACCGTTGATATCACCTGTCCAAGCGCACCCCTCACTCGGGTTGCCAACGGCCTCACCCCTAAGCGCTATCAGCGTCTGCAAATGCCCAGCAAGGTCGAGTGGATCGATCGCCAACTTTGTTGTGGCGACAACCGTTGGGAAAAGCTGGTGAAGGGTCAAAGTCATCACCCCATTAAAAAAGCCGACCCAAAGGCCGGCTCAATCATGGTGAACAGAAATTTAGGCGCCTGCTGCTGCAGAGCCACCCACCACTTCCAGAATTTCCTGGGTAATGGCTGCCTGACGTGCCTTGTTGTAGTCAAGAGTCAGGGTCTTAGCCAACTCCTTGGCATTGTCACTGGCATTATTCATTGCCGTCATTCGGCTTGCCAGCTCGGATGCTGCTGATTCCTGCAGGGAACGCAAGAGTTGATTTTGCAGATACAAAGGCAACAACGCATTCAACAGTTGATCAGGACTTTGCTCGAAGACGATGTCGGAAGGCAAAGGAGGCTGTGAATTATCAGGTGCACTTCCTGTTTCAACAGACAAGCGACCTTCTTTTGTTGTAAGCCTGAAGATTTCATCTTCGGCCTCAGCAATCCCTTGGGGATCAAGAGGCAGAAGCGTTTGCACTACTGGCTTACAGCTCACCAAGTTGATGAACTTGGTGAAAATAATCTCAACTCGATCTGATGCCTGAGAAAGAAACTCAGCAAAGATTTCGCTAGCAATAGACCCAGCTTCATCAGCAGTAGGTACTTGCTCCAAGCCCGTAAACGTAGCTTGAATGGGATAACTACGGTTGGTGAAATAGCTGATTGCTTTGCGTCCAATCAACACAAGAGTCACCTTGTAACCCTGGCTCTGAAGCTCAGCGAAACGCTTTTCAGTGCGCTTGATGATATTGGAGTTGTAACCACCGCAAAGACCACGGTCGCCAGTAACGGCCATCAAGGTGATGGTTTCAACAGGACGCTGTTCCAGCAAGGGAGCATCAGCATCTTCAAAGCGCATCCGCGCTTGGAGGTTTTCAAGCAAACGTGCGAGCCGATCAGCAAACGGACGGCTGCGCAGGACTTGCTCTTGGGCTCGACGAACTTTGGCCGCAGCCACGAGGCGCATGGCCTCGGTGATCTTGCGGGTGTTCTTGACCGATTTAATCCGGTCCCGGATCTCTTTGAGATTTGCCATGGCTTAGCCCTCAGTTGGCGGAGGCCAGCATGGTGGACACAACTTCAGCAATCGCCTCTTTGAGAGTGGTTTCAGCTTCAGGGCTCAAGACCTTCTCCGTTTGGATTTTGCTGATGAACTCTGGCTTATTGCTCTTGAGGTACTCACGCAGTTCACGGGAGAACTGAACAACCTCTTCAACGGGCACATCATCAATCAGGCCCTTAACACCTGCATAAACAATCGCCACCTGCTCAGCCAAGATCAGTGGGCTGAACTGCGACTGCTTGAGAAGCTCACGAAGACGCTTGCCTCGGCTGAGCTGCTGCTGTGTAGCGGCATCCAGATCGGAAGCAAACTGAGAGAACGCCGCCAGTTCATCAAACTGAGCCAATTCAAGCTTCAGTGTGCCGGCAATCTTTTTGATCGCCTTGGTCTGAGCTGCACCGCCAACACGACTCACCGAGATACCAACGTTGATCGCTGGACGAAGCCCGGAGTTAAACAAGTCAGAACTGAGGAAGACCTGACCGTCCGTGATCGAAATCACGTTTGTAGGGATGTAAGCAGAAACGTCACCAGCCTGGGTCTCAATGATCGGCAGGGCGGTCATGGAACCTTTGCCCATGGCATCAGAAAGCTTGGCAGCGCGCTCAAGCAAACGGCTGTGGCAGTAGAAGACGTCACCGGGGTAAGCCTCACGACCGGGTGGACGACGCAATAGCAATGACATCTGGCGATAAGCCTGGGCTTGCTTGGTCAGATCGTCATAGATCACCAAAGTGGCCTTGCCTTTGTACATGAAGTACTCAGCAATCGAGGCTCCGGTGTAGGGGGCCAAGTACTGAAGCGCGGCAGGTTCGGATGCGTTAGCTGCCACCACGACGGTGTAATCAAGAGCGCCGCGCTCGCGCAGCACCTCCGTGACCTGTGCAACAGAAGCGGCTTTCTGTCCGATCGCCACGTAGACGCAAACCACATCCTGATCCGCTTGGTTCAGGATCGTGTCGATACATATAGCTGTCTTACCGGTCTGACGGTCACCAATGATCAGCTCTCGCTGACCACGGCCAATGGGAATCATGGCGTCAATGGCCGTGATGCCCGTCTGCATTGGCTCATGAACAGACTTACGCTGAATAATTCCCGGAGCAGGAGACTCAATCAGCCGGGATTCAGTGGTGGCGAGGTCACCCTTGCCGTCAATCGCCACGCCGAGTGGATTCACCACGCGGCCAAGCATGGCGTCACCGACAGGGACAGAAGCAATCTTGCCGGTTGCTCGGACGGTGCTTCCCTCCTGAATGCCAAGGCCCTCGGCCATCAGCACAACGCCGACGTTGTCATCTTCGAGGTTGAGGGCAATCCCTTCTGTGCCGTCTTCGAACTCAACCAGCTCTCCAGCCATCACCTGCTGCAGGCCATAAACGCGGGCGATTCCATCGCCTACTTGCAGGACTGAGCCGACGTTGCTGACCGATACGGACTTGTCATAGTCCTCGATCTGCTGCTTGAGAATGGCGCTGATCTCGTCGGGTCTGATGGAAACCATGGCGGGAAAACCCAGGGGCGGGTGGTGAGTGGAAGGGCGAGATGAAGGTGTGGCTTAGCTCAGCTCGCCTTAGCGAGTGCAAGACCAAGGCGACGAACCTGACCGGAGAGGCTGGCATCGATCACCTGAGAACCGAGGTTGACGACAAAGCCACCAATCAATGAAGGATCGACCTTGAGATCGATTTCAACAGCATTGGTTCCAGCCATTGACTGGACTTTGGCGGTCAATGAGGCCTGCTGCTCTTCTGAAAGAGGCTGAGCAGCGCGAACATGCGCTAGGGCGATATTCCGAGACTCTCTATAGAGCTCGAGATAACGAAGAAGCACTGCCTCCAGAGCCGGAAGACGTTGGCGATCTGCCAAAACCTTGAGCAAGTTCAACAGCGAAGGTGCAACTTGTTCCGAAAGAAGGCTGGTTAGAGCTTTCTTCTTGGCATCAGGCTCAAGAACAGGAGATGTCATCGCATCACGAAGAGGCTCTGAAGACTCCCAAGCAGCGAGAAGGTCCTTGCACTGAGAGGCAACTTCTTCAGATTCCTGACGAACGTCAGTGACCTGAAGCAGAGCATCTGCGTAAGGGGTTGCAAGAGAATTTAAAAGAGGCATCAGACGTCCTCCAAGTTAGAAATTGAAGAGTCGATCAGCTTGGCTTGAGCTTTGCTGTCGAGGCGATTAGGCAGTTCAGTCAAGGCCTTATCAATGGCGGAAAGAGCCGCTTCTCTACGGAGTTGTTCCGTAAGTCGAGCACCCTCTGCAGTGAGGTCGGCTAAGGCATCTTGCTTGAGAGCAGCCATGGCCTGAATCGTTTTCTTCTCACCATCAGCACGAATCGCTTCAGCACGAGCCTTGCCGTCTTGACGGATTCTTTCAGCCTTTTGCTGGGCCGCCGATAGCTCTTCTTGAGCTTTCGACAGTTCAACCGTGGCCGTCTTCAAACGCTTCTCAGCATCTTGAAGATCTTTGAGAATGGCCTCGCGTCTGCGCTCGAGCATCCCCCCCAGAAATCCCTTCAGGAACCAATACAAAACACCGATCACAATGACCAGGTTGATCAGATTGGTTTCAAAGAGATTGAGGTTGATTCCGAATCCACCCTCAGAAGCGATCAAAGGAAATAGGACAGTCATCAGGCAGCTAGCAGTCGTTCAATGATCTGGGAGCTGAGTTGATCAACCTGTGCCATCAACTTTGACTGAGCAGATTCACGTTGAGACTCAATTTCTTTACGAGCTTGTTCTCGGGTGCGATTCGCTTCAGTTTCCGCTGTAGCTAGTGCCTCGCGGTAGAGAGCGTCAACTTCCGTTTCTGCTTCAACAATGGCTGACTGCGCAGCCTGTCTAGCGCCTCGAAGTTGATCTTGAAGGTCGGCCTCGAGACGACGAACTTGCTCAAGCTTTTGCTTGGCGTCAGCACGACTCGTATTGATATATCCCTCACGATCTTCCACGACCTTGCCAACCGGCCGGAAGAACAGAGAATTGAGCAGAAAGGTTAGGAGAACCACCTGAAGAGCCATTAAAGGCAAGGTGGCATCGAGGTCAAAGAGACCTCCCTCCGGAACCGCCGCTTCAGCGAACAGAAGCCAGGTCATGGAAGAGGTGAGCTGGAGAGGAGCGAGAAATTGCGTACAGAATTATGCGGGGAGCGACATCACGTGAGACGCTCCCCAACTCTGCATCAAGCGAATGGGTTGGCGAACAGAAGAACCAGGGCCACCACAAGGCCGTAAATCGTCAGAGACTCCATGAATGCCAGTGAAAGCAGCAGGGTGCCGCGGATCTTGCCCTCAGCTTCAGGCTGACGAGCAATGCCTTCAACAGCACCTTGGGAAGCGCTGCCCTGACCGATACCAGGGCCGATGGCAGCCAGACCTACGGCCAGACCAGCAGCAACGACGGAGGCTGCAGAAGTGATGGAATCCATGTTGAGTGCGTTTGGGGGCGCGCCGGAAGGCGCTGAGAGTTATGAAGTGGGAGTTAGATCACCCTGCGCAGGGACACCGTCACTAAGGAAAGTGGGCCCGAATGTTGATGGTCGGACCTGCGCGCAAGATTTTCTAGCAGACGAGCCTTCGAAAAGGCCGTGAATCAACTAGTGCGCTTCGTGAAGACCTTCACCGATGTAGAAGGCCGCAAGAGTCGCAAAAATAAGAGCCTGAATAGCACTGGTGAAGAGGCCAAGCAACATCACCGGAAGGGGAACAATCAGGGGCACTAGATAAACAAGCACACCTACCGCTAATTCATCAGCAAGGATGTTTCCGAAAAGACGGAAAGAAAGAGATAGAGGCTTGGTAAATTCCTCGATGATTTTGAACGGGAGCATGATGGGGGTCGGCTCCACGTAAAGCTCGAAGAATCTCCAACCCTTCTTGCTCAAACCAGCGTAGAAATAAGCCAGTGTCACAAGCAGAGCCATCGCCACCGTGGTGTTGATGTCTGCGGTTGGAGCTCCAAGTTCTCCTTCAGGGAGTTCGATCACCTTCCAAGGGATCAGTGCACCACCCCAATTACTGACAAAAATGAACAGAAACAGGGTGCCAATAAAGGGGAGCCATTCGCGGTAATACTTCTCTCCGATCTGATCACGAGAGAGATCACGAATGTAATCCCACAAGAACTCAAGAAGGTTCTGCGCACCTTTTGGATCGCGACTAAGATTTTTAGTACCTACAAGCACAAAGGCGAGCAGGGCACCGATCAAAATCCAGGAGCTGAGGAAAATCTGGCCGTGCAGATTGAGGTTACCGATCTGCCAATACAGATGGTGACCAACCTCCAGTTCGGCGAACGGCAGTGTGAAAGGCAGCAAAGCCATGAATGCAGAAGAGGGAAGCGCGAGATCAGCCGTCGAAAACGGTCTGAAGAATCAAGGCGGGCTTGTAAAGGAGAAAACCTACAAATGCAGGTAAGAGGTCTAGCTGGGGAAATCGAGCTGCTGAAACGATGAGAACAATCGGAACAACGAGCTGAAAACGACCAACTTGACGGGAACCTCCACCGAGCCGGGCCACGCTGCGGGCGAGTAGACGCAAGTAAAAAAGACCAGCGACAGCTCCAACAAGCAGGCTTCTGGCTACAAAAAGATCGAAGTAAAACGCTGCGAACAAAATCGCAACGACAGACACGATCACTGTGGCCAGCATCAGACGCACTTGAAGCCGAGCGAAAGACTCCATTCCATTTTCAGCTGAGGTATTCACCGCAGCTGAATCTGAGGAGGGCAAGGCTTGCAAATTGCGCCTGAGAAAGCGGGCGGAATCTATCACGTGATTCCGCTGAGTAACGCATCGTTGGCCTCAAGCAAAAGCAATTTTTTGCTCATGAGGCCTCTGGCTAAAGAAGCAGTTGTTGGGTCTCCACTCAGGATTCCGAGGGGAACGTCAGGGTTTTCATCCACTAAACGGAGCAGGCTCAATTCCTCATCTGAAATGGAGATGGGTTCGAGATCTGGGCCCAACATGCTTTTGGAAGGCCACCCCCACAGACATGACTGGCGTCGACCAGACGCTTGGAGCAGCGTTTTGTCGTTGGGCCAACGCCAAGGCTCTATGGGTTGTGCGCTCACAAAAAACTCAAAGTGGCTGATGTCGGGGTCGAGCTGCTCGACCAGTGCCCATTGATCCGCTGGCGATAGAGCTTGAGCACGGGATAGCAATTCACCCTTGAGCAATCGAGCGGGGTCCCAGACAGAAGGATTGGAGAAGCCAGCGAAATAAAGCCCCGACGCCTTGATTAAGGCCATCAGCCTCCCGAGGTCGTAGCTGGTTTCCTGAGGGTGCAAATACATATCGGCAAAGTTGGCGTCAGCTTGGGTATCAAGCGCCCAACGTTGGTCGTGGGTGCGGCGCAAGCGATTGGTCTCAGGCAAGTCTGAAAACAACTCACGCCCCAACCTCAATCCGTCCGAACCCGTCCCAGCGTCCAATAGCTCCAGAGCTTTCTGCGTGCGGTGAATCTCCCAACGGCCAGCGTCGGCATAGAGAAATAGATGCAAAATTCCCTGAGGAGCCAGTCGCTGTCCCAGTGCTTTCAATCCAGCCAGCGGGTCGCGCAGGTGATGCAAAACCCCTACGGAATTGATGTAATCAAAAACACCTTCATCTTGAAGATCCAAAAGGCTGCGCTGCTCTTGTCGTAGAGATCGGACCTGTTCAGCACCTCCAGAACGGCGCAAGCGCTCCCGCGCCACATCGAGTGCTCCCGCACTGATATCCACGGCCAAAATCTCTGCGCCCGGGTTGAGGTGACAGAGGTAGTCCGTACTGACTCCTGTGCCACACCCCGCATCAAGGATGCGAATCACACCCTCTTTGGAATCCTGAGCTTTGAGCCCTCCCTTCACCGCAGCGAGCACGCTGTCGTGGCACCAGCGCCAGTTGTATCCAGGAGGCGGGCCGTCTTGAAGGGGGTCTGCTGGATAGGGGAAGCGGTCATAAAAGTCGCTCACCACAGGGGTCGCCACATCCGAGGGAGGAGTGTTCATAAAGCCACCAGTTCTGGAAGTAGACGCTCAAGCGAGCATTTCACGGGACATTGCCCTTACAGCCGAAACCTCATCCGAGCTGCAAACATTTGTTCATGGCTGCCCAGAAGCTCGAGAGATGGGCCGTAACCTGACGCAATCCGGCTTGCTCTCGTTCATGACAGTGACCGCTAGTAGCGGCAGCCCAAGGGTTTCCCCTCAGCTGTACGACACCCTGCCGCTCTCCAGTGTCCGTCAGGCTGAGCAACAAGACCGCTTCCCAGACGGTGGTGAGCTCGACACCCTGATCACTTTTTTCCGAAGTGGAAATGATCGGCTTGACGCAGCCCGACTCTTAGCGAGCAACGCGGAGTCCATCGTGGCCCGTGCCGCCAATCGAATTTTTGTAGGCGGAACCCCTCTCTCGTTTCTGGAAGAACCTCTAAGCACTGGAGAGGTGGCAGCCACGGACGCCACTCCTTTGGCCGCTGATCAGGTTGCATTCCAAGACTCGGTTCGCACCTTTACGGGCACTGAATCCGGCAATACCAGCGGTAATTTCATCAGCAGACTGCTTCAGGGCAGCGACGACGGCGATGTACGCGTCGTTTTACCAACGGGCTTTACCGCCATCAGCGTGGCGAAATATGGCCCAGGAAATATGCGCAAATCGGTGCGCGACCTGGGTTGGTTCCTTCGCTACGTCGGCTACGCCTTAGTAGCGGGAGACCCGAGCATTCTCGCGGTCAATACAAGAGGGTTGAGAGACGTGCTCGAAAAGGGCTGCTCTCTCGTCGCAACAAACGTGGCACTGCAAGAAATGCGTGCTGCTGCTGCGGCCCTTTTGAGAGAGCGCCCTGAAGCACGCCGACTCGCGATCGAATGCTTTGACGTTCTGCTCAAAGAGCTTGCTATCGCTACGCCTTCAACGCGCCAGAAGCTCGGAAGCGCTGTTCGACAAGGGCTTCAACTCCCTGCCATCTATGCCCTAGCTGCTGAAACGGCTCAGCGCTTTGAAATGCGGCCTGGACTGTCTGGAGCTGAAAAAGCAGAGGTGGTTCGTGCCGCCTATCGGCAGGTGTTTGAACGTGACATCGCCAAGGGCTACTCACAAACACCCTGTGCAGTGGAAGCCAGCCAGCTCGTCCAAGGCAAACTTTCCATGCGCGAATTCATTCGTGCGCTCGGAAAGAGCAAGGAATACAGAACTCAGTTTTACGGTCCCTTCGTCAACAGCAGGGTCGTCGAGCTGGCTTACAGGCATTTCCTTGGACGAGGGATCAGTTCTCTCGAAGAGTTCCGAAAGGCCTTCTCGATCGTCAGCAATCAAGGCCTCAACGGTCTTGTCGACGTGCTGATTAATGGTGCCGAGTATGCCCAAACCTTCGGAGAGGAAACAGTTCCTTACCTGCGTGATCTCGGGGAAGAGGCCCAGGAAAGTGCTGGCTGGGGTTCCAATCGCCGCTTGTTCCGATTCAGCGCTCCCTTCGAATCTGCGCCGCAATACGTCACCCTCTATGCGTCGTACCGCCAACCCCTAGGAGACCAGCACGTCTATGGCGGCGGCAATGATCCGATTGGCAATCAATACGGAGCCATTTTTCCGTCTGCCACGGCATCTGTTTCCACACGCCCAGCACCTTTCGGATACGACACCCGTCGTCTGCTTGTGAGCAATGGGCTTGCCCAGCCTGGGCAGATGGATAGTCCCCAGTTCCGCGGCAGCCGACCACGCCGACTTGGGCCCACGGTTGTCCGCTTGCAACAGATCGCCACTGGGGGCAATTCCGTGCCCCGTCGAGGCGGACAACCAAGCATCCGTGGAACAGAATCCAGCACCCAGGCTGTCATTAAAGCCGTCTACGTGCAGGTTCTCGGAAACACCGGATATTCCGGAGAGAGGGTTGAAAGCGCCGAAAACAGACTCGAAAATGGCGATATCAACTTGCGTGAGTTCATTCGCCAAGTTGCCTGCTCTAACCCCTTCCGACGTCGCTATTGGGACGGCCTCTACATCACGAAGGCCATCGAAGTGATGCATCGCCGATTACTTGGTCGTCCCACCTTTGGTCGCTGGGAAATTGATGCGCTGTTTGACACCGCAGCTCGCAAAGGCTTCTACGGCGTTGTTGATGCCCTGATTAGCAGCAAAGAGTTTTCCGACTGCTTCGGAGATGACACGGTTCCCTATGAACGGTTCATTACTCCGAAAGACCTGACTGTGAGGCGCGCTCCTGGGCTTTGCCGAGAAGTGAAGGTTGAAAAACTGACTGATACAACCTTGCGCCAGCGGCCTGATCCCATTCGAAACAACAAGTTCTTTGGGACTGGAGACCTCACGACACGCAACCTGAAGCCAGTGGGATCGATCCCTTCCCTTTGGAGTGCCAACGTCAGCAACGCAACGCCTTCAGCGCAGTGGACCAACCTGATGCGTTCCCGTGGGGCACAAAGCACCTCAGGAACATCCCCGTTTGCATCACCAATCAGTCGAACGATTGGCAGCTCTACCCCCAATACATCGGAAGCTCGTCTGCGGGCAGCCTTAGCCACTGGCGAGCCCGACGGATATCGCTTCCGTGGAGGATTGCCAGCACCGGCCATGCTGCGAAGACCCGCTGATGAAAGCGAGCTGCGCCAAGTCATCGATGCCACTTACCAGCAACTTCTCAATAGGGTTCCACTCGAAAATCAACGGATGCTCGTCGCCGAGTCCAAACTGCGCGATGGTCAGATCGACCTTGATGAATTCGTTGAAGCCGTTGCCCTCGGAGAGGACTTCCAAGAGCGTTTGTACTGCATGGCACCCCTGCGAGCAGCCACCGCTGCGTCGTTGGCCCTTCTCGGACGAGCCTCAACGCCATCTGAAACGAGTCGATTCCTGAGAATCAGATTTGAATCAGGTCAGCCAGCAGCCGTCAGTGAAGTCTTGGCCCAGAGGAGTGAATCCAAGGAGCCATCAAGCGTTCCGAGTCTCGATGGAATGAACACCCAACCGGGTGTTCCTCAGGAGACAATCACCCGCACTGCATCTCTTTACCGAGGCCCAGCGGGGATGTCGCCGCCACCACGAAAAGCCCTTTAATGTTATTTATTGCTTAAAACAGCTCTGAAAACAATAAACAAAGCCGGAATTAAATCTCCGGCTTTTTTATTGCCTTGTTATCATAAAAACAACACAAAAGCCCTTTAGCCGCATCAGGTTTTCGCTTTCTGAGCAAGCAATGAAGATCTGTTACCGATGTCAATTCAGACGGGCAGATTGCACGAAAATATCCTTGGCAGAGACCGGTTCCGCTTCACGAAGTCGACCCAGCCTTGGCCTCGAAACGTCAACAGATACAACATCTGCGGGCCTTTCGACTCGGATCTTCCGATCCAACCCCCTTGCGGCCCTTAAGCTGCTCCACGATCTCCTCGGAGATCTCCCCCCACACCCATCACTCACCGGATATCGGTCTCCTACGGGCGGCCGCTTGTTTCGAGGTAGAACTGCATGAGCATCGTCTCCAACTCGATCATCAACGCGGATGCCGAAGCCCGCTATCTAAGCCCTGGCGAACTGGACCAAATCAAGTCCTTCGTCAGCGGTGGCCAGCGTCGCCTGCGTGTTGCCCAGGTTCTCAGCGAGAGCAGGGAGCGCATCGTCAAAACAGCAGGCGGCCAGCTTTTCCAAAAGCGTCCTGATGTCATCTCTCCAGGCGGTAACGCCTACGGAGAAGAGATGACCGCAACCTGTTTGCGGGACATGGATTACTACCTTCGCCTTGTCACCTACGGCGTCGTGGCAGGCGATGTCACTCCGATCGAAGAGATTGGCGTCATTGGTGCCCGCGAGCTGTATCGCTCCCTTGGCACTCCTCTCGAAGCCATGGCTGAGTCCGTGCGCGAAATGAAGTCAGTCGCCATGGGCATCCTCACCGGCTCAGACGCCGAAGAGGCTGGTTTTTACTTCGATTACGTGATTGGCTCCCTCGCCTAAATCAACGAAACCATCTCTCTCCACGTCATTCCTCTGATCCATGCAAGACGCGATTACCAACGTCATCAACAAGTCGGACGTTCAGGGCCTGTATCTGGACACCACGTCCATGACCAGCCTCGAGTCGTATTTCGCCAGCGGCGAACTGCGTGTCAAGGCTGCCGCCACCATTAGCGCTAACGCCTCTTCGATCATCAAAGATGCGGTTGCCAAGGCCTTGCTGTACTCGGACATCACACGTCCAGGCGGCAACATGTACACCACCCGTCGCTATGCAGCTTGCATTCGCGACCTGGATTACTACTTGCGCTATTCCACCTACGCGATGCTCGCTGGTGACACCTCCATCCTTGATGAGCGTGTCCTGAACGGTCTTAAGGAGACCTACAACTCCTTGGGCGTGCCGATCGGCGCAACCGTCCAAGCCATCCAAGCCATGAAGGAAGTCACGGCTTCCCTGGTCGGCCCTGATGCCGGCAAGGAGATGGGTGTCTACTTCGACTACATCTGTTCTGGTCTCGGCAACTGATGCGTCTCTTCAAGGTCACAGCCTGCATCCCCTCCCCTGAGAAGGTTCGTTCACAGCGTGAGCTGCAAAACACCTTCTTCACCAAGTGGGTGCCCTACGAGAGCTGGTTCGCTGAACAACAGCGAATCCAGAAGCAAGGTGGCCGCATCATCAAAGTTGAACTTTGTACCGGTGGCCGTCAGGTCAACGTTGGTAACTAACCACCAACGCGTTTCATTGCATCACTCCAACCCGGCCTTGGCCGGGTTTTTTGTTGTCTTGGCTTGGCAAAACGTTCAGAGGGCGGCTCAATAGGAGCTGGACTCTTCATCTCTTCATCTCTTGAGCGATACCAGCGTGACCTCCAGAAGGAGCCGACCCACGCGGAAGGGGACTGGGGCTTTGAAAGGCCCTAAGGACTCCACTTCTAATCCGCGTGGATTCTGGCAACGGTTGTTGCCTCTCGATTGGTCCCTTTGGCCAACAGAGGCGAGGCTCCTCCTGAGTCTGACTGCCATCTGGTGCATTGCTGGATTATTAGTACTGGCATCCGCCAGCTGGTGGGTAGCCGCTCGCGAGCAAGGAGAGGGGGCTTACTACCTCAAACGCCAACTGGTCTGGATGGTCGCTAGCTGGAGCCTGATGGCCTTCGTTGCTTCCACAACGCTCAGACGTTGGCTCAAGATTGCCGGTCCTGGCCTATGGATCGGCTGCCTGATGGTGGCAGCCACATTGGTGATGGGCACCACGGTGAATGGAGCCAGTCGCTGGCTAGTGATCGGTCCCATCCAGGTCCAGCCGTCAGAGTTGGTGAAACCATTCGTCGTTCTTCAAGCTGCCAATCTCTTCGCCCATTGGAAGCGAAGCGCACTCGATCAAAAACTGCTCTGGCTAGCAAGCTTCGCCACCCTCGTTCTGCTGATTCTTAAACAGCCGAATCTGAGTACCGCAGCACTGATCGGTCTGTTGATCTGGTTGATGGCGTTTTCAGCGGGGCTTCCCTTGCTTCAGCTGTTTGGAACCGCACTAGCTGGAGGCATGCTCGGAATCAGCAGCATCCTGATTAACGAATACCAGCGGATCAGGGTGATCTCGTTTCTCAATCCTTGGAACGACCCCCAGGGCGATGGTTATCAACTCATTCAAAGCCTGTTGGCGATTGGTTCAGGAGGCATTTTTGGCCAGGGATTCGGCCTTTCAACCCAGAAACTGCAATACCTGCCAATCCAAAGCACAGATTTCATCTTCGCTGTCTACGCCGAAGAGTTCGGTTTCGTGGGGTCTGTGATGTTGCTGGTGTTTCTGATGCTGATGGGTTTCTTGGGGCTTCGTGTTGCCTTGCGTTGCCGAAGCAATCAGGCAAGGCTGACAGCCATTGGCTGTTCGACCCTTCTGGTTGGACAATCACTGATGAACATTGCCGTGGCCTCCGGTGCCATGCCCACAACAGGCCTCCCCCTCCCACTGGTCAGCTACGGAGGCAATTCATTGCTCTCGAGCATGGTGATTATTGGCCTGTTGATCCGCTGCTCACTCGAATCCACGGGCTTGATCGGTGGTCGCAGCCTCCGAGAGCAACAGCGTCGTGGATAAGGTGATCTTGAATTGATCCCGGCCTCACCGGTACAACCATTTTCTCATTCGAGCTGGCACTGTCCGACCTTGCCCGCAGCAGCGAGCAACTGCTCAGCCATGCGCTGCAGCAGCCTGGTCCCATCACGGTGGCTCTTGTCTTTGCAGGAGGAGCTCTAACCAGCCTGGGCCCCTGTTCCCTGTCGTTGCTGCCAATCACACTCGCCTACTTAGCAGGCTTTGATAGCCAGCAGAAACCTTGGCAACGCAGCCTGTCCTTTTGCGCTGGCATCGTTGGCGCCCTGGTCGTGCTGGGAAGCCTGAGTGGTTTGCTCGGCCGCATTTACGGTCAAGTTCCCGGTTTGATCCCAACCCTTGTTGCGGCGTTGGCAGTGGTGATGGGACTCAATCTGCTTGGAGTGGTTCGAATTCCCCTTCCAGCCGGGCCGGACCCGATGCGTTGGACCAGCAGGGTGCCCGCTCCGCTTGCCCCGGTGGCAGCCGGGTTGGCATTTGGGCTTGCTGCTTCACCCTGCACAACCCCCGTACTCGCCGTCCTGCTCGGCTGGATTGCCAGCACGGGTCGCCCCCTTCTCGGCGTACTGATGCTGACAAGCTTTGGGATAGGTCAAGTGCTGCCTCTCCTGCTTGCGGGCAACTTGGCAGCCTCCCTGCCGCGCTTGCTGGCGTTACGTCCCATCGGCCGGTGGGTTCCACCGATCAGTGGCGTGATCCTTCTTGCCACAGGCACTCTCACCTTGTTAGCGAGATTGACCTGATCCGATGCCTGCACTTCGCCGACTCTTCGCGCTGCTCTCCGATCTTCGTTTGGCGATCCTGCTCCTTCTGCTCATTGCAGGAGCCAGTGCCCTTGGGACCATTCTTCCGCAGAACGAAGCGCCTGATTTGTATCTCGAGCGTTTCAATGCGGACCCATGGCTCGGATTGATCAACGGCGAGCAGATGTTGCAACTGCAGCTGGACAGCATCTATTCCAGCGTGTGGTTTTTAAGCCTTTTGGCTTGGCTGGGGTTGGCCTTGATCCTCTGCAGCTGGCGTCGTCAATGGCCAGCGCTGCTCGCCACAATGCGCTGGATTGACTATCGCCAACCCAGGCAGCTGAGCAAGTTGGCACTGGCCGAATCAATTCGCTGTTCCAACGGTGCATCGGCCCTAGACGCGCTGAGTTCCCACCTCCAGCAGCAAGGCTGGGCGGTCCAGAGGCATGAGGATCGCCTTGCGGCGCGGCGCGGCGTAATTGGCAAGGTAGGCCCCCTGTTGGTTCACACCGGCTTGGTCCTGCTGCTTATCGGGGCTGCATGGGGAGCACTGGCTGGAAATCGCTTGGAACGCTTCCTTGCCCCTGGCCGAGCTCTCGATCTTCTAGACCCGTCTGGAAACAACAGGCTCTCGCTCACCCTCGAGCGCTTCGCGATTGAGCGTGATCCAGCAGGACGCACAGAACAATTTCGCTCAACGCTGAGGCTCGATCCGCCAGGAGGCCCCTCAGAGCAGCGCATGATCAGCGTGAATCATCCACTCCGCTATCGAGGGATGACGGTCTATCAAGCGGATTGGTCGCTGGCTGCGATCACCGTGCAAATTGGTAAGAGCCCTGAATTGCAATTACCTCTTCGGAGTTTTCCCGAACTCGGTGAACAAATTTGGGGTCTGGTGCTTCCCACACGGCCGGATGGATCTGAGCCAGTGCTGATGAGCACAAGCAGCGAACAAGGCCCTGTTCAGGTGTTCGATGCCGACGGATCGCTGCTCGGCAACCTGCGACCTGGCGGAGCATCCACTGAAATCAAAGGATTGCCCCTGAGGGTGGCCGACATCATGCCCGCCAGCGGACTGCTCCTTAAGCGTGACCCTGGCGTCCCACTGGTTTATGCAGGCTTTGCGATCACACTGCTTGGCGGAGGGCTCAGCTTGATCGCAACCCGACAACTCTGGGCCGTGCTTGACCCAGAAACCTTGCAGCCATCCCACAGAAAGCTGCACATCGGCGGACTATGCAATCGCAATCTCGCTGGCTTCGCGGCTGAATTACCAGTCCTGATCAGCAGGGTTGACGGCTCCCATGACTGACCCTCACAACCGTGTGAACGTTGCCACGAGGGTTGAAATCAGCTTCTAGCTCCATCCATACAGGGGCACAGGCCGTAACGAGATCATCAAGAATTTTGTTCGCCACCTCTTCATGAGAGATCGAAGTGTTGCGGTAATGATTGACGTACAACTTGATCGCTTTCAGCTCGACCACCCGAGGTCCCGGCTGATAAATCAAGCGCAACACAGCGAAATCCGGGTAACCAGAGAACGGGCAGAGGCAGGTAAATTCTGGCAATTCGATCGACACCTCATAGGGGCGCCCAGGCCTTGGGTTGTCGAAACAGATCAACTCGGCATCTGCAATAGCCCTTTCGCCATACAGCGGAGTTTTGGTGAGCTCAGTGCCGGGGTTGCTCATAAAACGAATACGGAAATCTTCAGCGCTCGACCTTAAAGCCAGCCATCCACAACCGCTGCGTGGACCTCTGTGCTGTTTGATTTGGTATCAACGCGTACAACCCACAGGCCGAAATGCAGGCCTAATGGTTCTCAAATGGATGTGTATGCGATGGATCTCAGACTGATTAGCGAAGGACAGGCCTTCCGACTCCAGCCTGAGAGTGTCCACGGCATGCTCTGGCTCCAAACGCATTTTGAAAAGTCCCATTGGGAGCTTCTGGCTGAGGGCCTTGCCACGCTGAGCCCAGCCAATGTCGATGAGCTGATTGAGGACGCTTCGAACGCCGGATTGAACCTTTCTCCTCTTCCGGCCCTGTCATCTCAGCTCAATTCCTGACACACTCGAAAGATCGATTACTCAACAATTCCATGAAAAAGGTCGAAGCCATCATCCGTCCCTTCAAGCTTGAAGATGTCAAGTTGGCTTTGGTTAATGCCGGCATCGTCGGCATGACCGTGAGCGAAGTGCGCGGATTCGGTCGTCAGAAGAGGCAAGTGGAGCGCTATCGCGGTTCTGAATTCACTGTTGAGTTTCTGCAGAAGCTGAAAGTTGAGGTGGTGATCGACGATGACCGCGTCGATGATGTGATCAACGCCATTGCAGAAGCAGCAAAAACAGGCGAGATCGGCGATGGCAAGATTTTTGTCTCCCCAGTCGAAACCGTGGTGCGCATTCGCACAGGCGATCGCGACAGTTCAGCCCTCTGATTGCAGGGTCTCCTGAACCACCTTCCGAACCACTTCATCAGAGAGGTGGTCTTGATCATGCTCGCCTAACCACAACAAGTACTCGTGGTTGCCGGCTGGACCGGTAATCGGAGACCCCACAACTCCCTGGGCATTCCAGCCCTGGGAGTGTGCCGCGGAGATCACTGATGAAATTGCATCCCTGTGAGCCAAACCATCTCGCACCACTCCGCCTTTCCCCACCCGTTCGCGTCCCACCTCAAACTGAGGCTTAACCAACACCAAGGCTTCGCTTCCCTGCGGTTCCAACAAGGCGCGAATCGCCGGAAGCACGAGTGCCAAAGAAATAAACGACACATCTGCGACAGCCAGGGTGGGAAGAACGTCATCAGGCCCGTACAGCTCAGCTGCGCTCAATCGGCGCAAATTGGTGCGCTCCCTGAGCACAACCCTTTCATCCGTGCGCAAACTCCAGGCCGTCTGGCCATAGCCAACGTCGATGCCATACACCTGACGGGCACCATGTTGCAGTAAACAATCGGTGAAGCCACCCGTCGAAATTCCTCCATCAAGGCAGGTGCGCCCCTCCACCTCGACAGGGAAAGCCTCCAACGCTGCCAGCAACTTTTCACCCCCTCTCGACACAAACCGAGGAGGCTGCTCCACGATCAACGCAAGATCGAGCAAAACCGTGTGACCTGGTTTATCGAGCAGCTGGCCGCGATGGTCTCTGACCTTGCCGGCGCGAATGAGTTGTTGCGCTTGCTGACGAGATGCCGCCAAACCCAACGTCAGCATGTGGAGATCTAAACGCTGTTTACGAGCCATTTCGACATGAAAGCACCGTGAAACCGAAACAAATACCGGAGTTCCTCCCCGAGTTCCGCAGACCTCCCTGAAGATCTTCGCAAGCCGCACGCAAGTCCGTGTCAGCCAACAACGTCTTCAATATCAAAAGCGGACGCCGCCCATCCCTTCGGGCCAGATTCTGTCGCAAGTCCAGGGGGGCTTCGAACCGCGTCCTCGAACTCTTGGCTCCAGGCTCATTTGTCACCCTCGATAACCACCCCAAGGATCTCCCCCCCTTTCAAGTGATCGAATGTCGGGGAGGCCTGTGCTGGGTCCGTCAGCAAGCCTGGGGACAGAACGTTCAGTGGGAAGTGGAGCATCGCCGCCTCACCTCTGCTTAACGCCACACGCCATATCCCAGCCTTCAGCGCCATACATTGGTTGAGTTGTCGCCACGCGCTGGCCCTTGATCGAGAGATACACCCTGCCCGAGATGGGCGAGATCTGGACAGACCGGGCCAAATACCAAAGTTGGCTGGATGTTGAGGTTGCAGCCTGTGAGGCCAACTGCAGGCTTGGTCGTGTCCCCAAGGACGCGATGCAAACGATTCGCGAACAGTCGGCGTTTGAACCGGAGCGGATCCTTGAGATCGAGGCCGAGGTTCGCCATGACGTGATCGCCTTCTTGACCAATGTGAACGAGCACGTTGGCGATGCCGGGCGTTACATCCACGTCGGCATGACCAGTAGCGACGTCCTCGATACGGGCCTGGCGCTGCAGTTGAAAGCCTCCGTCGCTCTCCTGCGCCAAGAGTTGGCCGCCTTGGACGCCGCGATTGCCAAGCTGGCGGTGGAACACAAAGCCACCGTGATGATCGGCCGTTCCCACGCGATCCATGGAGAACCGATCACCTTTGGCTTCAAGCTGGCTGGCTGGCTGGCTGAAACCCGCCGCAATGGTGAACGTTTGGCTCGCCTGGAGCGTGATGTGGCCGTAGGCCAGGTGAGCGGAGCGATGGGCACCTACGCCAATACGGATCCAGAGGTGGAGAAGATCACCTGCGACATTCTCGGCCTCACTCCCGACACGGCGAGCACCCAGGTGATCTCTCGCGATCGCCACGCGGACTACGTGCAGGTGCTGGCCCTGGTTGGGGCCTCGCTCGATCGCTTCTCCACCGAAATTCGCAACCTGCAGCGCACCGATGTTCTGGAGGTCGAAGAAAGCTTCGCTAAGGGGCAAAAAGGCAGCTCGGCCATGCCCCACAAACGCAACCCGATTCGCAGCGAACGGATCAGCGGGTTAGCGCGCGTGCTGCGCAGCTATGTGGTAGCTGCCCTGGAAAACGTGGCTCTCTGGCACGAACGTGACATCAGCCACAGCTCAACAGAGCGGATGATGCTGCCGGACTGCTCTGCAACCCTGCACTTCATGCTGCGAGAGATGACCGCCGTCATCTCTGGCCTCGGGGTTTACCCAGAGAACATGGTCCGCAACATGAACGTCTACGGAGGCGTGGTCTTCAGCCAACGGGTCCTGCTCGCCCTCGTGGATGGGGGAATGAGCCGGGAGGATGCTTATCAAGTTGTACAGCGCAACGCCCACAGCGCCTGGAACACCAACGGTGGCGACTTCCGCGCCAACCTTCAAAGCGATCCCGAGGTGAGCAACAAGCTCAGCGCAGATCAATTGGCGGAGTGTTTCAGCACCCAGCTGCACCAGGCCAATCTGGGAGTGGTCTGGGATCGACTCGGCCTCTGAGTCAATGTTCTGGACGCCCTATGCCGACTGGATTTACGTGGTGGTGAGCGTCAGCGGGATGCTGCTCATCATCGTGCTGGTGCTTCGCCCTGACGCCAAGTGATGACCCAAACAACTAGGACTGAACACGACAGCATGGGACCGGTCGAGGTGCCAGCTAAGGCCCTCTGGGGGGCACAGACCCAGCGGTCTCTCCAAAACTTCGCCATCAGCGATGACCGCATTCCTGTTGAACTGATCCATGCCCTAGCGCAGATCAAACAAGCGGCAGCAATCGTGAATGCTCGCCTGGGAGTGTTGGATGACAGCCGACGCGACCTGATCGTGAAAGTGGCGAGTGAGATCGCCGAGGGCCGTTACGACGATCAATTCCCCCTGAGGGTTTGGCAAACCGGTAGCGGCACCCAAACGAACATGAACGTCAATGAGGTGATCAGCAACCTGATATCCCAGGGCGAAGGAGAGCCCTTAGGCAGCCATCAGCCTGTTCATCCAAACGATCACGTCAACCGCTCTCAGTCCACCAACGACGCCTTCCCAGCAGCGATCCACATTGCCGCCGCCGCCGGCATCCAACACCGACTGCTGCCGGAAGTCCAACGACTCAGCGAGACGTTCGCCGGGAAGAGTGAAGCCTGGCAGGACATCGTGAAGATTGGCCGCACCCACCTGCAGGATGCGGTGCCGCTCACCCTTGGCCAAGAGGCCTCAGCCTGGCGCGATCAACTCGGCAGTGCCGGGAAGCGCATTGAAGCAGCGCTGCAGGAGCTGTACCCACTCCCGCTCGGCGGCACCGCCGTTGGAACAGGCCTGAACGCCCCGGAAGGATTCGCCGACCAGGCAGCGACTGAACTGGCGCGGCTGAGCGGCTTGCCCTTGGTCTCGGCTCCCAACAAGTTTGCGGTGATGGCAAGCCATGACGGGCTGGTGAATGCCATGGGCCAGCTGCGACTCCTCGCAGTGAGCTTGCTCAAGATCGCCAACGACCTCCGTCTCCTCGCCTGCGGCCCACGCGCCGGCCTAGCGGAACTGCACTTACCTGAGAACGAACCAGGCAGTTCGATCATGCCTGGCAAGGTGAACCCCACGCAGTGCGAGGCGATGGCCATGGTTTGCACCCAGGTGATCGGTCTCGATGCAGCCGTTGCGATGGCCGGTGCCGGAGGTCACCTGCAAATGAATGTCTACAAACCCCTGATCGGCTTCAACCTGCTGCAAACCATCAAGCTGCTTACCGATGCCTGCCATTCCTTCAGAGTGGCCATGGTGGAAGGCATTGAACCCAACCGCAGTCGAATCCAACGCGATGTAGAGCAATCCCTGATGCTCGTCACTCCACTGGCTCCTGTGATCGGTTACGACAAGGCCAGTGCGATCGCAAAATACGCCCACGAGCAGGGGACAAGCTTGCGCGATGCAGCCCTAGAGCTGGGCTATGTGAATGCGACGGAGTTCGATCGAATTGTCGATCCCGCGGCGATGACACACCCTTAACCCGTTCAGGCAGCCCGCTCCGTGGCCGCATTGAGACCGCTGGATTCGGCAGCCGCGGCCTTGAGCAGCTGATCAGCCTCCGCCACAGGGAAGCGATTAATCGCGGTTAAGGCCGCACGGGCGTTCTTGCGCAGCTGCTCACTAATCGCCTCGCAGTAAGGCACCTGGGCCAATAGATCCACCGTGCGCCGCATGATCCGCACCACATCTCCTTCATCCAAAGAGGTGTTAGCGATCAGATCATTCCAGGTTGTCCCCTTGGCCCAAGCCTCCACCAATCCCATCAATTCAGGCTCCCACCAAGCTGGCACCACCACCTTGAAGCGCTCCTGAGCCCGCAAAAGCTCCCGACGGATCCCCGACAAATCATGCAGGGCCTCTTCTGCAAGAGGAGGCGCCGGGAATGCGCTCCAAAGATCTGGCCGATTCACCTCCGTACTGATGGCCTCAAACACTGCGGCCAGTTCTGCTGGAGGCAACTCGTCGAGATGACCGCTCATCAGTGCCAGGCCAAGCCAGAGCTCGTTGTCGCCACGAAGAGCGGCAACGGTGCGACCGATCTCCGTAGGTTCCAACGCATCCAGGCAGCCAAAGTGCCGCAAGATCTCAATGAGAGCCAAAAAGGTCTCCCAGTGCCGGTTGGAGCGGTGATGGAGCAATTGCTCGCGCTCACGAATTTCATGCTCAAGATCTTCCATGCGTCGCCGGTGCTTCTTGAGTTGCTTGCGATCCCCCCAGCGATGAGCCGGATGCTCTTCCAGCTCATCTTCCAACTCCTTGACGAGGCGCACTTGCGACAACACTTCGCCAGCCAAGTCGTACTGAGCGGTGGTCATGTCATGACGCCTTGCCATATGAGCCACCGCCAAAGCCAAACGGCCACTGTCCTGATCGCCATGACGGAGCTCACCAGAACGGCTGAGATCAGGCGACGTCACGCCATCAACCTGCAAACAACTCAATTCCGCATGCAAACTCACCACCCCCTGGCAGGGCAACAGGATCCAGACGTTGTCCTGCGTTAGGCAAAGCAACAATGGGAACTGCCCTGGGCCATCGCATTTCTCCACGATCACGGCCGGCGTGACCCCTCCTCGCAGCCGGGGAGATTTAAGGCTCACCAACGTTCCAACGCTTGCGAACTGGAGGGCAATCGTGAGTTCGTGGGCCAGGGTTTCTTCTGCCTGCTGCTGAAGAATCCTGAGCAGACGCCTCTCCTCGCGGACACGGCCACGCTGTTTTTCGTATTCCTCAAAGTCTTCCCAAGGCACGTCACCAGCCGTGCCTTGCAGTTGGGCAAGCTGCATCCGCAACGCACCCAGATGGTCTTCTTCCTCCACCAAATCCAAGCTGGCGAGGTAGCGACCAAAGCTCCGCTCCACCAGCTCTCTGGCCTTGGCTAAGTCATGTCGCTGCAGCAGGTTGAGCACCATGCCGTAGCTGGGGGTGAATTGACTCACCAAAGGATCAGAAGGGCTCGTGGCCAGCTGAGCCGCCTCACGCACCCCCTCAAATCGACTCTGAACAGTCACCACATAGCCCTGGGTATCTAAGCCTCGACGGCCGGCGCGCCCAGCCATTTGCAGAAATTCACTGGCCATGAGGGGGCGATGCCCCCGTTCGGTGCGCTTCGAAAGGGATGCGATCACCGTGCTGCGCGCCGGCATATTGATGCCCGCTGCCAATGTTTCGGTGGCAAACACCACCTTCACCAACCCCTGCTGAAACAACTCCTCGATCAGCTCTTTCCAAGCAGGCAGCACGCCAGCGTGATGGGATGCGATCCCGCGCAGCAAGGCATCAGCATGCAAACCATCGCGAACGGCCTCCGGATTTGCGGCTGTATAAGCCTCAAGCCGGTCCCGAATAATGGCTTGCTCGGCCTCGCTGACCAGGCACTGCACCCCTAGGTCGCGAACAGCCTTGTCACAACCACGGCGACTGAAGATGAAATAGATGGCGGGGAGCATCTCCCGTTGCGCCATTTGCGCCACCACAAAACTGATCGGCGGTGCTTCCGGCTGAGGCGGTCTTGGCGAGCGACCTTTGCGCTTGTGCCCTTTTGGCGCACGCCAAACCTTGCAATTGGGGTGGATTCCAGTCCCCTGTTCATTCAAAAGTGGATGGAGCCCCTTCGCACTACAAAAACTGAACTGCAGAGGCACAGGACGAAAATCACTGAGCACCAGACGCGTGGGACCGTGCACCTTCTCGATCCAATCGGTGAGTTGCCCCGCATTGGCAACGGTGGCGGACAACGCCACCAGTTGGACAGAAGGCGGACAGTGAATGATCGATTCTTCCCAGACGGTTCCCCGCTGGGAATCATTCATGTAATGGCACTCATCGAGCACGACCGACTCCACATCGGCAAGCGGATCGTCATGCTCATCCGCTTCTGCATACAGCATGTTGCGGAAAATCTCGGTGGTCATCACCACCACCCGTGCCTCGCGGTTAACGCTCAGATCACCGGTCATCAGGCCAACATTTTCAGCCCCAAACTGTTCACGAAAATCGCGCAGCTTTTGATTGGATAAGGCCTTAAGCGGTGTTGTGTAAAAGACCTTTTGGCCATGGGCAATGGCCCGATGAATGGCGTACTCGCCCACCAGCGTCTTGCCTGATCCCGTGGGCGCACTCACAACAACGGAATGCCCTTGATTCAAGGCATCAATCGATTCCAACTGGAACCCATCCAAAGGGAATGGGAACAGCTGGGAAACATCCGGTGACACCATGGTTGGATCCTAGGGATTGTGCGAGCAGAGAGCAGCAAACTGACTCCCATGAGCAGCCCGTCTCAAGCACGCCGACGCCAGCTACGCACCTGGAGGCCCAATCCAGATGGATCGGGGCTGCTGCCGGTCAACGCAACCGATCAAGGCGGTGAAGCGTCGCCGTGTCTGGTGGATTTAGCAAGCAATGATTACCTCAATCTGGCTCAGCACCCAGAGCTCATCGCGGCAGCGACAGAGGAAATCAAACGAAGCGGCGTGGGGGCCGGTGGGTCCAGGCTGGTGAGCGGCAGCCGCCCGGTGCATGACCAACTCGAGCAAGAGCTCGCGCACTGGTTGAATCGAGATCGCGTTCTGCTCTATCCGAGCGGCTTTCAAGCCAATCTGGCCGCCGTTCTTGCCCTTGCCGATCGCCATACGCCAGTTCTGGCGGACCGGCTCTGCCATCACTCCCTCCTCACAGGCGTGCAAGCCAGTGGTGCCAAGCTTCAGCGCTTTGCCCACAACGACCTCATCGATCTCAACCGCAAGCTGGAGCGCTGCCGGGATCGACACCCAGGGCAGCAGCCATTGGTGATCACGGAGAGCCTGTTCAGCATGGAGGGCACCAGTCCCAACCTGAGTGCCATGGCAGAGCTCTGCTCCAGCCATGCTGCCCGACTCCTGGTCGATGAAGCCCATGCCCTGGGCGTCCTGGGGGATGGGGGACGTGGTCTCAGCCATGCCTTACCGACCAAGGCCGTCACTCTGCTCAGTGGCACCTTCGGCAAAGCCTTTGGAAGCGGCGGAGCGTTTCTGGCCTGCGATGGGGATCTCGGCGAAACCCTGCTCCAAACCAGTGGTGCCTTTCGCTACACCACGGCGTTGGCACCACCCCTTGCCGCGGCCGCTCTCGCTGCATTAACGCTGATGCAACGCCATCCCCATTGGTCGACAGAGCTCATCGCAACGAGCCAACACTGGCGCTCAGCTCTCGCTGCCGCTGGTTGGACGCGTCCAGGTGGGATCGGTCCGATTCTCCCCCTGGTGATCGGTCCAGACCAAGCAGCTCTCGACCGCCAACAAACCCTCGAAGCCGAAGGGCTGTTGAGCATTGCCATCCGCCCCCCCACCGTGCCCGAAGGAACGGCACGGCTCCGTCTGGTGGTGCGTCGGAACCTGCCCGATGGGACATTGGACGCACTGCTGCACGCCCTTTCTTTGGGCTGATAGGACCCGATGAAACAGGTCATCGCCATGCATGGCTGGAGCGGAGACAGCCATTCATGGGTGTCCTGGATCCGGCATTTCAACCATCACCACTGGTCTTGGCAAAGCGGTGAACGGGGTTATGGCAAACGCCAGGAGCACATGCCCTTTTGGCAAGACGATCAAGAGCCAACAGAACGGCAACGCCGCGTGGTGATTGCTCACTCCCTAGGACCGCATCTGCTCCCGGATGCCGTGCTCGCCCACGCCACCGATGTGGTGTTGCTTGCAAGCTTTTCCAGATTTGTGCCGCAAGGAGCCAAAGGTCGCGCTCTCAAAACAGGCTTGAAGGGCATGCGCCGCTGCCTTGATAGCGACGCTGAAGCCGAGATGCTCACGAACTTTTTGAGGCGGGCGGCAGCGCCATCGCCAGCAGACGGCCTTCCACGCGGCCCCATCCATGAGGGGCTGTCGCCCGAGGGCCGTCAACGCCTAACCGACGACTTGGATCTGCTCATCGCCAGCGCAGAGTTACCGCCAGGGCTGCAGGCATCCAGCAGAGTGCTGGTGGTGGAAGCAGAACAAGACGCCATCGTGGTGCCTGCCGCCAGACAAGAACTGCGCGATGCCGTTCAAACCCGCCTGCAGCATCCAGCGGAGCACTGGTTCATGCCCGGCAGCGGGCATGCCCTGTTGGTGCCAGATCTTCTGATGCGCATCCAACACTGGCTTGATCAGCCCCCTGAAGAGCGATGAGCAACACCTGGGGAGCGAAGGTTCTACGAAGCTTCGATGGCGCCGCAAGCGATTACAACCGGGCCGCCCGTCTGCAAACGGCCATGGCCTGGCGACTCGCCGGGCACTGCCAGCGCTTACCCATTCCATCAGGACGCTGGTTGGATCTCGGGAGTGGAACGGGATTGCTTGCCGATGCCATCGAACAACGCAACCCCGGCAGGGTGGTGGAGCGCATCGATGGCAGCCCGTCCATGCTGGCCCGCAACTCCCGTCCAGACCACACGCAGCTGTGGGATTTAAATCAGTCCCTCCAAGCCTGGGACGACGCTCCAACGCTGATCGCCTCCAGTTTCTGCCTCCACTGGTTGTCCGATCCCGGCACAAGACTGCAGCACTGGTTCGAGTGTTTAGCCCCAGGTGGCTGGTTAATCGTGGCGCTGCCGGTTGAAGGCTGCTTCCCGCAATGGCACGCGGCCGCACGCCAAGCGGCCGTCCCCTGCTCAGCACTGCGCTTCCCAGCCAGCGAAGCGTTGATGGCGTCGTTACCCAAACAGCAGATCAGACACCAACAGCAGCTCCGCTTCAGCGAACAAGCGAGCCAGATCACAGCTCTGCTGCGGCCCATGCAAACCATTGGAGCGGGCAGCAGCACGCGCTCCGCTCTCAGCGTGAAGCAATGGCGTCAGCTGAGCGCCCACTGGCCTGAGCGTTCTGCTCAAGGGCAAGTCAGATTGACCTGGTTGATCCAACTCCTGGTGCTCGAGCGATGAACACGCTTCCGCTTCGATTGGTGATTTGCGGAACAGACACCGATGTCGGGAAAACGATTGTCAGCGCCCTCTTTGTTCAAGGCTTGGAAGCCACCTATTGGAAGCCGGTCCAAAGCGGAACCGAAGGCGGTGGTGATCGTCAACGGGTGATCGATCTTCTCGAGCTTCCAAAGGAGCGATGGCATCCAGAAGCCTATGCATTTCAAGCTCCCGTCTCTCCGCACTGGGCTGCGGAACGAGAGGGAAAATGCATCGATCCAGACCAGCTCCAACTGCCAGCCATCGCTGGGCCGTTGGTCGTGGAGACCGCTGGAGGCCTGATGGTGCCACTCACACGCCAGTGGTTACAAATCCAACAATTGGAACGGTGGCAGCTTCCGGTGGTGTTGGTAGCCCGCAGTGAACTGGGCACTTTGAACCACACGCTTCTCAGCCTGGAAGCCCTAAGGAAACGGAACATTCCGATCCTTGGGCTGGTGATCAATGGACCTGCCCATGCCGACAACCCCCGCACCCTGAACGAACTCGGCCATATTCCTTTGCTGTGCGAATTACCACCGCTCGAACAACTCAATGCCGCGGCCCTAGCGAGGCAATGGCATGTTCAGAACGTGAAAGCTAAGGTCGAAGCCGAGATCAATCGTTTACAGGCTTCGAGATGAATCGCCGTCAGACCGGAGCCGCCGTGGCTGTAGCCCTCCTTTGCGCGGGGATTTTGGTGTTATTCACCGACGTCGAAGTCGGACTGGTGCGTTGGTTTAACTGTGGCCCGATCGCCACGGAAGCGGAACAAAACAGTGAGATGTGCCGCTGACATCAGCACAGACGAATCCATCCACTGGCAGCTGCGACGACGAAGTGCCTCAGAACCACCATCCCCACCTTTGGCCTCCGTTCACCCAGGTCTCGACAACGCCTCCCTTAGAGAGAGTGCTTCGAGGAGATGGTGCCCTTCTTTATCGCGATGAAGGGCCTCCGTTAATCGATGCAATCAGCAGCTGGTGGGTCACCTTGCATGGGCATGCCCACCCCCATGTCGCAGCTGCCATCGCTAGTCAGGCCGAAACCCTTGAGCAGGTTATTTTCGCTGAATTCACGCACCCTCAAGCGGAACGGCTCGCCGACCGGTTAGCAGCCAAAACCGGATTGGAGCGGGTGTTTTTCTCCGACAACGGTTCCACCGCCGTTGAGGTGGCACTCAAAATCGCGATTCAGTGGTGGCACAACAAAGGAGAGCCCAGGCAGCAGGTCATCGCATTCGACGGCGCGTATCACGGAGATACGTTTGGAGCGATGGCCGTCGGAGCGCGCAGCCTGTTTAGTGAACCCTTTGACCCCTTGTTATTTCCGGTCGCCCGCATCCCATGGCCGGCAACTTGGTGGGACGACGATCAGGTTGAACAGCATGAACAAACGGCCCTGAACCAGCTCGAACAAGCCCTCAAGACACCCACCGCGGCGGTGATCCTCGAGCCGCTTGTCCAGGGTGCGGGAGGAATGAGCATGGTGCGTCCAACCTTTCTGCAAGAGGTAGAAAAGCGTGTTCGCAACGCTGGAACCTTGTTGATCGCCGACGAAGTCCTGACAGGATTTGGACGTTGCGGTGATTTTTTGGCGACCCAACGGGCAGGGGTCAAACCCGATCTCGTCGCGCTATCCAAAGGCCTAACCGCTGGATTTCTTCCCATGGGAATCACCATGGCCAGCAGCGCTGTTTTCGACGCCTTCGTTGGCAAGGACCCGAGCTTGACGCTTTGGCATGGCCACAGTTTCACCGCCAACCCCCTGGGGTGTGCGGCAGCGAACGCCAGTCTGGATCTCCTCGAAGCAGAACCAGAGAAATACCTGGGGTTTGAGGCGAGACATCGATCGCGCCTAGAGGGATTGGCACGCCACCCAGGCATCAAGCGTGTTCGCGTGACAGGGACCATCGCAGCCTTTGATCTCGTCGTCACAGACGCAGAGGGTTACCTCAACCCTGCTGGAATAGTGCTGCGCCGGCTGGCGAGAGACCGGGGCGTCCTGATTCGGCCTCTTGGTCAGGTGGTGTATCTGCTTCCACCGCTTTGCATTAGCGATGAGCAGCTCGATCACTGCTACTCCGTGCTCCAGGAAGCGCTCGACCTTCTGCAAACACAAGCAAAGAACTGAGTTCTCAGGGCCCTAGACGCAGGGCCGCCTCGACATCAGCGCGGGACAGTCCATAGGGGAACACGCAGGGGCGAGGCGCCTCATTCGGACTCCAGATCACCGCGAGATCCGTTTGTTGCAGACGGATCTCAGCCGTCCATCCCTCCTGCTGCCATGACCAGCCACACGGATCGTTGTCTAGCCGCTGCGCTCCAAGCTGCTGGAGCCAATGCTCAAGAGCTTGGAGCGAGTGCTGATTCAAAGGAGTTTCGGCTGGAGGCATCGACACCATCAAGGACATCCCTAATCAACGGCTCGTCTTGAGTCTGCTCGGCCACCAGCCAACTGGGCTGAACCTGAAGCTCCATGCCCCGACTCCAGGCGACCCCAACTCCCAGCGATAGGCACAAAAGCAAGGCCCCGAGCAACATCAACAGCGACAACCACTCCCCTCCTGAGAGGGGTCGCCGCTCACCAATCGCTGTTGCAGAAGACACGGCTGGGGATGGGAGCGGAGCGTGCTGCTGTTGCCAGAGCTGATCCTGCTGGATTAATTGAGCGTCATAGAGCCGCCTCAACGAGGGATCCGCCAACTGGTCATAGGCCTCACGCAACAGCTGAAATTGGCGCGCTGCTTCTGCGGCCGGCAAGGTCGTGGTGTCGGGATGAACCGACTTACTGAGCCGTCGAAAGGCGCGACGTAGCGTCTCGGCGTCGACTCCACGGCCGACTCCCAACCGTTCGTAATGGGTCGAGGCCGACATCAGGTCTTCTTCGAGCCGAATCACGAAGGTGCATTGTAGGAAGAGTCGCTGCCCTGGCAGCCATGCCAGAAGCAAACACCTTTTCTGAGGCCGGGCCTGACCTATGGCACTGCCTGGGTTGGCAACCCAATGACACCCAGCTCTCGCAACTCAAAGAGCTGCAAGCCCTGCTGCGCCATTGGAACAGCAGGGTGAACCTCACCCGTTTGGTGGAGAACGAAGAGTTCTGGATCGCCCAGGTCTTTGACAGCCTTTGGCCTCTTGAAAAGGAGCTACGCACCCCCGATCTGACCCGTCGCTGCATCGATGTAGGAACGGGAGGTGGGTTCCCTGGACTGGCTGTCGCCATCGCCCTACCCGGAACCACGCTCACCCTTGTCGATTCCGTCGGCCGCAAAACTGCAGCGGTGGAAGCCATGGCCAACGCCCTTGGCTTAGGAAAGCGCGTGGACGTGCGCACCGAGCGCGTAGAGGTGACCGGTCAGGAGCGGGCTTGTCGTGGGACGTTCGATTTAGCGATGGCCAGAGCCGTCGCCACACCCCCGGTGGTAGCGGAGTATCTCGTGCCCCTTTTGAGCCTTCAAGGCCAGGCGCTCCTCTATCGCGGCCATTGGAGCGACGACGACGAAACAAACCTCAAACGAGCCTTGGTTCCACTCAAAGCCAAACTTGCCGACTGCAAGCAAATCAACCTGCCAGCCGATCGGGGGCTGCGCACATTGATTCGAATTGAACCCTTGGCACCTTGCCCCAAGAGCTATCCCCGACCCGTTGGACTCCCCAGCCGTCTTCCCCTCGGGACTCAGGCTGACGACAAGCGTTCCTGAGGAACGCCGCCCACCCTTTCCTTTAATCCCCTCAGGATGCCTGGAATCGTTTCAGCCCAGGGGCTTTGGTTCAAAACAGAGCGGAGCTCACTCTCGCTGACCTCCTGATCAAAAGCATCGGCGTTCGCACCAGGAGCCCAATGTCCTGCATGACCAAGAATTCCATAACGCGCCTGGGCATAACCCTCTAGATCCCAAGCTTCCATCAAATTGTGGAGCCAGAGCAACACAGGGAGGTTGATCCCCCCTGGCGTGTCTTTCCAATGGGGCAACCCCTCACGCCAGGTCATCAGCCAAGGTTCACCAAGAGCCCGCAGAGCTTGCGCATGCAAACGGTCTTGAATCGGAGCGATCAGCGCTTCAGCGCTATCGAGTTGCCCCACAGCCTCAAGATGAAGATCAAGATCACCCGGCCTGGATGCGCCAACACTGATGGTGTGAACGCGGGGATCACGCAGGCAGAACAGATCGTTAAACACGATCGGGTGCAGGGGAGCGCAGAGCTGCTTCAAAAGCAGTGAAGGGGTATGCAGATGGCCACCTTTATCGGTGGGGCTAATGATGAACACGCCCATGTCGTGACGTTGAGCTGCGTTCAACGCGGGGGCGTTGTCTTGCCGGATGTAATACCAATGCAAGTTCACGTAATCAAAGGCATCGGAGTTGATCGCAGCTTCGATGACACTGGTTTCACCATGGGTCGAAAAGCCCACATGGTCGATCCGGCCCTCTCGCTGCCAGCGGCGGACCACCTCCATACAGCCCCCTGGTCGCAGCGTTTGCTCCAGATGATCCAAGCGGTTGATGCCATGGATGGCCAGCAACTCAATGCGCTGAACGTTTAAGCGCTCCAGGCTGAGTTCAAGCTCGGCTTCAAACACCGCAGGGTCCTCCCTAGGCGGCACCTTGGTTTGAAGGATGCGATCTGGATCGGGGGTAAGGGGAAGGGCCCAGCCCAGTTGTCGTTCGGAGCTGCCGTAATGACGCGCGGTTTCCAGATGGTGAAACCCAAGCTCTACCGCACGGCGGAGGGTGTCCTCCACCGTGCGTTGAGACTCCTGAGTAATCCCATTCGCCTCAAGATCCGACCAGCTTTGCTGAAAACGCATGCCGCCCAGGGACAAAACGGGCATGGCCAGCTCTGTGCGACCAAAGCGTCGTGTTGGCAAAGCCGGGAGAGCCAGGGATGACATCGCAGTTCAGTCTTGAGACTGCCGAGGAAGAATCCGTCTTGGACGAGCCGGTGAGGGAAGCCCTAGGGGGAGAAGCTCCTGAGAATCCAGCTGGGATTGGAGGCCCTTGAGGTCGTCAAAGGCAACCCAGTGAATGCAGTCCACAGGGCAGGTTTCAATCGCCTCTTGAATTCGCGCAGAACTGTCACCGTCCTGGCGAACCGCACGGGAGCGCCCCAAATTTGGCTCAATGATGAAGGTGTTGCAGGCCACATGAGCGCAGTACCTGCAACCAATGCAGACAGCCTCGTCAACCCAGACAGCTTTTTCGGCGAGGGCACCACCCAGTACGGGTTCCATGCCGGTGGATTGATGATCCTCCTCAAGGGAGGAAGCGCTGTAAGCAGCAGCAGAATTACCGGTCGAGTCGTTCACGGATTGCCCCCCCGCCCGCTGCGAATCAGGCATCCCAACGGGTCACGACCAGTTCGATTGATCCATCCTGGCAATCGCGCTGTTCGGCAACAGCGAAGCCCTCGGTGAGGGAAGCCTTCAACACCGTGTTGAGGGCATAGCGCTGGGTGAGACGAGACAAAAATCTCTCAACTGGCATGGACTGGCGCCACAAATCCAGATCGGTCACGAACTCATAGGCACCATTGGCTTCGTTCCAAACGAACCCAAAATCAGCAGAGTCCTGAACGGTCACCGATAGCTCAGCCTCCACGGTTTGGCCGCGATATCCGCGAACGGAATGGCCTCCCTGTTTGGGCTCATAACCAAGATCTTCAAGAGCGGAGACCAAAGACTCCCGCTGGCGAAGTTCGGTTTTGACAGTACTGAAATGGGACATCAGGAGGGCTCGACGAACTGGGACTGGGACTGGGTTTGGGTTGTGACGTAGGCATCAGACGTTGGCTGCCGGCGTTCCACCGTGCCTAAAACTGATTCCAACCGTTCCGTCAGTTGCAGACAAGCGTCGCCTTCAACGCCTTCCACCTGCTCCTCGACGCGGCCATCAGGACGAATTCGGAAACGAAGCGTGCGCTCAGGCATGCACCAGACCCAACAATGAACAGATGTTAAAGGCGAGAACGCGAAGCTGATGGGGGGTCGTGTCAGTTCGTCCGATCAGCTAAACAATCCCTCGTCCATCAAGGTCTGCAGTCGATCCAAAACATCGGGGGATTCCATCTGCTCAAGAGCCGTGCGGGCTTCATCGCGAACAGACCTTTCACAATCTTGCAAAAGGGCACGCACAAACACCTCGATCACCTCGAGGCGACGGGGTTCAACAAGATGCTCCAGCAGGCGGCCGAGAGCCCAGATGCAATTGCTTCGCACCACGGGTTCACTGTCGATTCGCAAGCTAATTAGCAATTGGCCAGCGGCCGGATCGGCCTTTGCCGCCGAGGTCACACCGGCTTCAGCAAGGGACACCGAAGCCCACAAGCGCACCGCTGCCACATCGGTTTGCAAGGCGCGAATCAAGGGATTCAATACCGGTGCATCGGGGTAATTGCCAAGGCTCCAGGCCGTGGCTTTGCGCACATAGGCATTGCTGTCATCTTGCAGCAATTTCAAGAGGGGCCCTACAGCAGGGGGGGAGGGATTCCGGCCGAGGGCGTAGACGGCGCTCATCCGCACAACGGGGCACACCTCTTCCAGGAGAGGCAGGAGCAGTGGAACCGAGCGGGGATCTCGATGTTCACAAAACACGCGCAACCCTTGGAGCCGCTGGTCATGCCCTTGCTGCAACCAATTCAGGGCCTCGTCACACTGGCGAATGGCCTCTAGGGCGTCCTGCTCTGGATCGTCGAGATCGATTTCATCGAGGGGATCACCCACCTCTTCTGCTTCAAGCTCACGGGCGAGCACATCCGGATCGATAGCCAGATTGGCCACACGTGGTTCACGATCCAGGGGCAGGCGATCGGTCATGGCATTGATCGTAGAAGCATCAGGTCAACTGACCGGAGCTGGCGCAAGCATGTCACCAGGCAACCAGATGCGGGCGCTCACTGCAAACAAAGCGAGGCCAAATAAAGCCACGATCAGAACAGGAAGAATGGTGCTGCGAAAAAAACTCACGGTTCCGGTTTTCAGTCCATTGTGAAGGGTGACTAAACGGCTAGACGCGAATGCCGCCCGCGCCAGAGCAGCGAGAGGGAGACAACCGTGAGGATCAAACCGGACCAACCGGCCACTTGCTGATGGAGAAGGAAGGCACCCGACCCAAGCAGCGCCCCAAACAGAACACAACTACTCAGCAAAAAACGAGTGAGCAGATCTTGCAGCGATTCAGAGGCCTCCACCTCACAGCGACGCCGCCAACGACTCCAGCCAGGCCCCGGGGGCTGAACGCGCTGCACGAACCGCTCCAGCACCTCCGCTGATTCCGGCGGGGTGATCAACATCACCACCACCCAAACCACAGCGGTGATGGCCGTGGTGACCATCAACCTGAGCCCGTAGTCCGAAATTTGAAGAACGGGAATCACAGACGTGGCCAAGCCAACAAAAAATCCACACACCATCGATGACAGCTCTGCTGCGGCATTGATGCGCCACCAGAACCAACGCAAGACCAGGACCACTCCAGGGCCCGTACCGATCGCAATCACCAACCGGAACACGGTGCCGATGCTGTCACTGATCAACGCCGTTAACACCCCTAACACCAACAAAAGAACGCTGGTTGCCTGTCCCACCAAGAGCAGCTCTTTCTGAGAGGCGTCAGGCCGGACAAAACGCTGATAGAGGTCATGGGTGAGATAACTCGCGCCCCAGTTCACAGATGTGCTCACCGTGCTCATAAAGGCCGCCACCAAGGAGACCACCACCAGGCCAAGCACCACAGGGGGGAGGTAGGCCACCGCCAAAGCCGGATAACTCAATTCCCAGTCGGCCTGATCGGGCAGCAGCACCAGAGCCGCTAAGGCCACCAACACCCACAACCAGCTGCGCAGCAGGTAATTGACCACCAGAAACACCCAGCCCGCCAACCGCGCCTGGCGTTCATCGCGGGTGGCAAGCATCCTTTGAATGAATTCACCACCGCCATCACTGCGTCGGAAACTCCACCACTGCACCGTGAGGTAGGCCAAGAAGGTGGAAGCACTGATGCCCGCCCCACCAATCCAATCGAAACCAGCATCGGTCCATCGCCAAGGAACCAGTGACAACACCTCGGGACGACCCAAATCGTTGAGGCTGGTCAGCAGAGCATCCATGCCACCAGCGGCATGGATGGCAGCCCAAGCCACAGCAAAGGCGCCCAGCATCGCCAAAATCAGCTGAACAAAATCAGTGATCACAACGGCCCAAAGGCCACCGGCCACCGTGTACACGAGGACCAAAACAGCCACGATCATGAGCAACAGGACCGTGTCGGGGAGACCGCCGAGTGCTGGTACGGGCTGATCGGACACAATCCCTAGCGCTTGCACCACCTTTCGCATCGCCAAGAACGCATAGCCGATGCCGATGCAATTGATCGGAAGAGCAAGCAAAAAGGCTTTTGTGCCCCGCAGCCAAGCCGCCGTGGCTCCTCCATAGCGGAGTTCGGTAAAGGCAGCGTCTGTCATCACACCGCTGCGCCGCCACAGCGGCGCAAACACCACCGCCATCGCCACATGAGCAAGGCCAAACCCCCACCACTCCCAATTCGCCGCCAGCCCTCTGGTTCCCACCAAACCGGCCACGTACAACGGTGTGTCGATAGAGAAGGTGGTGGCCGCCATCGAAGCGCCTGCCAACCAACCGCTCAAGCTGCGCCCAGCAACGAAATAGTCCTCTTCACCCTGATTGCGTCGAGCCAACCAAAGCCCGAGGAACAAAGTTCCGATTAGGTAAAAGACCAGCAAAAACCAGTCAATCGGTGCCATCGGATCCAATCAAGTCTGCTTCTGCAGTCTCCTCTAGGACCGTCGATTGCGACGCAACTGTCCACAAGCTGCATCCTGATCCAAGCCGCGGCTAGCGCGCAAACTCACCGCGACGCCACGACGCTCAAGAACGCGCCGAAACCCCTCAATCCTCTGGGCTGTTGGTCGCTGAAACTCCTCTTCCTCAATGGGGTTGTAGGCAATCAGATTCACGTGGCTCTGGAACCCGCCCACCCGATCGGCCAGTTCGGCTGCGTGGTGCGGATGATCATTGACCCCACCCAGAAGAATGTATTCAAAACTCACCCTCCGACCCGTCTTTTGGAGGTAGTAACGACAATCATCCAAGAGGGCCTCATAGGGATAGGTTTTGGCCGTTGGAATCAACTCCTCTCTTAAGGCTTGGTTGGGGGCATGAAGGCTCACCGCCAAAGTGAACTGAGCGCGCCCCAACTGTTGGAGGGCTAAGTCAGCAAGCCGAGGAAGGGTGTGTGGCACGCCAACGGTGCTCACGGTGATCCGACGCTGACCGATGCCCAGATCGTCATTGATGCAGCGAATGGACTCGAGCACAGCCTCAATGTTGAGCAGGGGCTCACCCATACCCATGAACACCACATGGGAGGGACGACGCTCCATCACCTCTCGAATACTGAGCACCTGGGCAACAATTTCATGGCCCGCTAAGGAACGTTGCAAGCCTCCCTTACCCGTCGCGCAAAAACGACAGGCCATCGGGCATCCCACCTGGCTCGATACACAGACCGTGAGGCGTTGATCGGTAGGAATGCCAACCGTTTCCAAGGTTTCGCCGTCCTCGGTGCCCAACAGCAATTTTGTGGTGGCATCAGCAGCGACTCGTCGCTCTTGCTCATGCAAACGGCCCACGGATACCCCCTCGTCTTGAAGGGATGCGCGCCAAGCCTTGGGAAGCACCGTGATGCCTTGAAGATCCCGAGCCCCCTTGGCATAAAGCCAATCATGGAGCTGGCGGCCGCGAAATGCGGGCTGGCCCTGAGCGACAGCCCACTCCTCCAGCTCGGACTTGCTTCGACCGAGAAGGGCGTTGATCACCAGATCAACAAGCCGTGACCAATTTTGAACTCCACAACCAATAGGGCAATGAAGCCGAGCATGGCGGCACGACCATTCAGCTTTTCAGTGTGGGTATGAAACCCAAAACGGGGCAGTTTCCGCTTGGGGATCAGAGAGGGCTCAATCATGAGCAACACCGATAAAGAGCAACATTCTGGAGCGGCAAGAGCCGCTCATGCGAACGGGAACGAAAGAATCATTCATCGCTTAGGAGACCCTGCTCCTGCAGATTCTCCACCGCAGCCGGATCAAGAACTTGCTCTTCCGCAAGCTCGTTATCGGCATCTGGACGTGTAAAGGCAGCAAAATTGCTGGCCTCTGCCTCAATGCCATGGCGGCTGCGGGTGGCCTCTAGGTCTGCGGCACTGGGATCGTCAAGCAAAGCCGACGATTTAGCGGCAGGAGCTGCCGGCATATCAACCGTGTAGTCAGGGCGAAGGTTCTGCATACGGCGGTAGCCAGCAGGATCCTCCGAGAGGATGTCGGGATGAGGACCAGCTTCCGCTCTCAACTCCTCTTCAAAACCGCTGAAGCCTGTACCGGCAGGAATCAAGCGACCGATGATCACGTTCTCCTTGAGACCCCGTAGCCAATCGCTCTTGCCTTCGATCGCTGCTTCAGTGAGCACGCGAGTGGTTTCTTGGAAAGAAGCCGCAGAGATGAAGCTATCGGTGTTCAGCGATGCCTTGGTAATACCCAGCAAAACTGGCGTGAATTCGGCAGGCGCTCCACCCGTAATCGACATCGCCTGATTGGTGTTTTCCACCTGGCGGAGTTCGATCAACTCTCCGGGAAGCAGCGTGGTGTCACCAGCATCCTCAATCCGAACCTTGCTGGTCATCTGGCGAACAATCACTTCGATGTGCTTGTCGTGAATCGCCACTCCCTGCGACTTGTAGACGTTCTGCACTTCAGTCACAAGGCGATGCTGAAGCTTGGCGATCGCTTCCTGAGCCGCGTCCATTAAGGGCTTGCGGCTGCGCAGGTCCTCAAAGAAGCACTCCAGCAACTCATGGGGGTTGATGGGACCGTCTGTCAGAAGCTCACCAGCATTCACCTGCTGGCCATCACTCACCATCACGTTCCGACCCAGAAGGATCGGATACTCAGCGATCGCGTCGTCGGATTCGATCACGGTCACCGTGGTGAACTCGTCGTCTTCGCCCTGTTTGATTTCAACGGTTCCTGGCTTTTTGCAAAGGATCGAAGACTCGCGCGGACGCCTCGCCTCGAGCAACTCCTCAATACGAGGTAGACCCTGAACGATGTCACCGGTCTTCTGACGTTCAAATACGAGAAGAGCCAATCCATCACCACGTTGGACGAGATCGCCATCGCGCACATGCAAAAGCGAGTCGGGCGAAATCATGCAAGGACGGCCCAAACGCATCGTGATGGAGTTGTTTGAAACCTGCTCAACTTCACCACAACAATCGGAGGGCTGACCCGGAGCCAGCTCTTCTCCATCCACGACGCGCTGACCAACGGTGACGACGGGGGCTCCAGAAGTATTGATCGTGATCGTGTCCTCAGGCCGTTCAACGATCAAACGCCGAACGGGCTCATCTTCCGTCGCTTCTGGCATCTCAGCGACACCAGCCTGCTTGCAGAGAATCTGTGTGGTGGCAACAACATCACCCGCCTTGATGGACTGCCCGTCTTCCACCTGAAGTTCGGTGTGAGTGGAGCCATGGCTGGAGTCTGAAATGGTGTCACGACGAACCAAAATGCTTTCCAGAATCACGAGCTGGAGACGTTCGATCGTCTTAGCCCTCTTGTCGGGCACCGCTTCCACGTCCACAGTCATCTGCGGAGTGGTGTCAAACGTTTCCAACATCAATTGAGTGCGCAGCAACTCAACGCCCTCAACAGATTTGACCAACTCGTTGTCTTTGAAAGCCAAACGTTGGGTGGCTTTGATCCCGAGATGGGGTCCATTGGGTTGCTTGACATGACCCAAATCAGGAAGCTGGGCCTCATTTGGAATCGTGTATTCCTCCACAGGACGAAGCAGCAGGCCAGTGCCCTCAGGGGTTTCAACCGCTTGGACAAACACCATCGTTTCGGTGCTGATGCCCTTGGCGATCGCTTCTCCTGGATTCACCATGACGCCATCGCCTTGGAAACGCTCAAGCGCTTTCTTTTCCGTACAGAGATGGAAACTGCCGCTACGAACAATAATTTCGCGAAGAATATCGTTCTTCTGAGTAACACTCACGATCCCTGCGGTCTGGCTGAAAATATCCTTCACCACTTCGGTGCCGGCTTCAATCCATTGACCGTCAGTAATCATCAGCAAAGAAATATCTTTGTTGATTTCATGGGTTTCCTGAGGGATCCACAACAAGGTGCCTCCCTTATTAACCTCATAACCATTTTTGGCTGAGCGCGCTTTCTTAATCGCAAGCCCCGGTGCAAATTTGACCAGGCCACCAGTTTGTGTACGGAAGCGATCATCAGCGAGTTCGGCAATCACTTCTGCGTTGCCGATTTTGCTTCCAGGGATGGTGTTCAGGCGATACCGCGTCCCATCCTTAGCCTCCAGATTCCAGATCTCACCAGCATGGGTTGATTCGCCCAGAAGCTTGAAATCGCGGAGCGTCATTGAAGTGGTGACGATCTGCACTTCACGGGAATCTCCCAGAGCTTCTCGCAAACGAATCGCACCGCCATATTCACTGGCCTGACTGGCTTCAGCCAACACCTGAGCCTCGACAACAGAGCCTCCAGCCGAGACAACAGGCCGAGCGTTTGGCGGCAAGTTGTAGACATCACCGGCAAGAACCCACATCCGGCCCAGACGCTGAGCTTTGTGGGTGATGTTGCCCTGCCTGTCAGTCACCTCGCGGGGCTGAATGGTGGGGTCATAGCTGACCTGGCCAGCCAGATCGCAGATCACATCTTTGGTCGCTTTCTCAACGCTCTTCTTAACAGCGCCAGCCGCAATGGTTGCCACGGTCACGTCCGAGGCAATCTGCTGACCATCGTCTACAAACAGCAGCGAACCATTGGTGATTTCGATCTTCTGTGGCTTGCCACTTCCGCTGGGCTTAATCGTGAGCAAGAAGTCCACATCGGACTGCTGTGCATTCACACCATGGGGGGTGCGGTAGGGGCGAACCCTTGCCTTGGAACCAAATTCAACGGTGCCTTCCACTTTGGAACGCACCACACCACTCTCAGCCGTTGACACACCACCGGTGTGGAACGTTCTCATGGTGAGCTGCGTACCCGGCTCTCCAATGGATTGAGCCGCGATAATTCCAACCGCTTCACCCAAATCAACCAGCTGATTGTGGGCAAGAGCCCAGCCGTAGCACTTACGGCATACGGAGCGATTGGCTTCACAGGTGAGCGGAGAGCGGACCATCACCGTGGTGACACCGGCTGCCTCAAAACGTTTGGACAGCGGTGGATCGATTTCGGTATTGCGTTCAGCAATCACCTCACCATCAGCACCAAGCACCTGATCAGCGGTCAATCGACCAACCAGGCGATTGCCAAAGCGACCGTCCTCTCCCTTCACCATGATCGAGCGCATGGTGCCGCAGTCGTCCTCTCGAACGATCACGTCCTGGGCGACGTCCACCAAGCGACGGGTGAGATAGCCGGAGTCAGCGGTACGGAGAGCGGTATCAACCAGTCCCTTACGGGCTCCGTACGAAGAAATCACGTACTCCGTAACCGTGAGACCCTCTCGGAAATTGGTACGGATCGGAAGGTCAATGATCTCCCCTTGTGGGTTCGCCATCAGACCACGCATGCCCACCAGCTGGCGGACTTGGGACATATTGCCCCGAGCCCCAGAGTTGGCCATCATCCACACCGAGTTGAGCGGATCGTTGTCGTTGAAGTTCTTTTTGACAGCATCAACCAAGCGCTCATTGGTCTCAGTCCAGGTGTCGATCACCTTGGTATGACGCTCAACCTCTGTGATCACCCCAAGTCTGTAGGACTCCTCGGTTTCAGTAATCAGCTCCTCAGCTTGAGCCAACAGGTCTTGCTTGGCTTCAGGAACTTTGAGGTCATTCACTGAGATCGACACGGCCGCCTGGGTGGCGTACTTAAAGCCGAGATCTTTCAGTTGATCCGCCATTGCCGAGGTGGCAGCGGTTCCATGGTGCTTAAAAGCCCAAGCAACCAGCTGTTTCAGGGCCTTCTTGTCCACAACGCGGTTGCGGAAGGGAGGTGGCGTTTTGGCCAGTGCTCGAGATTTTGCAGCGGCAGCAGCGGCAGCCTTGGCGGCCTTGGTGGCCTTAGCAGACTTGCGTGATTTGGAGGGAGTGGAAGTCATGACAGCGCTTGGATCAAGGTGAAGGGGTAGGCGTTACGAGAGGGGCTTCAGGTGGCTGCCACCGCGTCGATGATCGTGTGATTCATCACCACGCGTCCCACTGTCGTGAGGATGTAACGGCTGATCAGGGCACCGTCTTCGTCAAAACGATCACGGCGATAGGTCCATTGTTCAAAGCGAGTGCCGTCACTCAGGGTCTCGCTGGTGATGGGCTCTTCACGCTCGTCTTCATCTTCAACCTCGCCGTTGAAGCGAACCCAAACCCAGTCGTGCAAGGTAATTCGATTGTCTTCAAAGGCATGAATCACGTCTTCAAGACAGGAGTAGGTGCGGGAGCGATCACCAAACTCAATGGGATGCATGTCGGGCTGCAGAGCCGTTAGGTAATAAGAGCCCAGCACCATGTCTTGGGAAGGCGTGATGATCGGATCGCCAGTTGCTGGAGAGAGGATGTTGTTGCTCGCCAGCATCAACATGCGCGCTTCCGTTTGTGCTTCGATCGCGAGCGGCACGTGGACGGCCATCTGGTCACCGTCGAAGTCGGCGTTGAACGCTGGACAAACAAGGGGGTGAAGCTGGATCGCTCTCCCGTCCACCAACTTGGGTTCAAAGGCCTGAATCCCAAGTCGGTGCAGGGTGGGAGCGCGGTTCAGCATGATTGGGTGACCATCAATCACCTCCTGAAGCACCTGCATCACTTCATCGTCAGCTCGCTGAATCAGCTTCTTCGCTGCCTTGATGTTGTTAACGATGTTTTGACGAATTAGGCGGTGAATCACAAACGGCTGGAAGAGCTCGATTGCCATTTCCTTAGGCAATCCACACTGATGCATCTTCAGCTTGGGTCCCACCACGATCACAGAACGACCGGAGTAATCAACACGCTTACCAAGCAAGTTTTGGCGGAAACGACCTTGCTTACCTTCAATGATGTCGCTCAATGACTTGAGCGGACGATTGTTAGCTCCAACAACAGTGCGACCGCGTCGTCCATTGTCGATGAGGGCATCAACCGCTTCTTGGAGCATCCGCTTTTCATTGCGAACAATGATTTCCGGAGCAAGAATTTCCTGAAGACGGGCGAGACGGTTATTGCGATTAATAACCCGCCTGTAGAGATCGTTGAGGTCAGAGGTCGCAAAACGTCCACCATCCAACTGCACCATTGGGCGCAGATCTGGAGGAATGACGGGGATCGCATCCAACACCATCCAATCAGGACGAGCATCGGTCGCAATGAAGTTGTCAATCACCCGAAGGCGCTTAATCAGCTTGGCGCGTTTTTGCCCCTTACTGCCAGCAATCTCTTCGCGTAGTTGTTCAGCAACAGCATTGAGTTCGAGATCTTCCAGCAGCTGCTTCAGCGCCTCAGCACCAATTCCAACAACAGGTTCGTTCTCAATTTCTGAATCTTCTGCATAGATCTCGTCTTCAATTTCCAGCCACTCATCTTCCGTGAGCAACTGCTTGTACTTCAGATCTTTGTGATCACCCGCATCGAGCACCACATAGCAGTTGAAGTAAACAATCTGCTCCACATCCCTAAGAGGCATGTCCAAAAGGATGGCCACATAACTGGGGATCCCTTTGAGATACCAAACATGGGAAACCGGGGCTGCCAACTTAATGAAGCCCATGCGGTGACGTCGCACCCGGCTCTCCGTGACCTCAACGCCACAGCGCTCACAAACGATGCCGCGGTGACGGACACGTTTGTACTTACCGCAATGACATTCCCAATCCTTGGAGGGACCAAAGATCTTTTCGCAGAACAAGCCATCCATCTCCGGCTTGAGCGTGCGGTAGTTGATGGTTTCAGGCTTGGTCACTTCTCCAACCACCTGTCCATTCGGCAAGGTGCGCTGGCCCCACTCCATGACCCGATCGGGTGATGCGAGTGTGATTTTGACGTAGTCGAAGTGGTTCTCTGTACGCAGATTGCTGTTGGTCATTGGCGTTTAAGAAAGAAGGCGGTTGTGTCGATTCGTTCGTTGATCCGTCAGTCCTCGTCGTAATCCGCGACGCCTAGGGATTCGTACGTAGGCCTGCTTGGGGTGCTGCGGCGTGGATTCACGTCTTGCATCAGGTCCACTTCCTTGCCCTCATCGGTGAATACAGCGATATCAAGACCGAGAGACTGAAGTTCGCGCATCAAGACCTTGAAGGACTCGGGTGTACCAGGCCGTGGAATCGGCTTGCCTTTCACGATCGCGTTGAGAGCTTCATTACGGCCCTGCATGTCGTCCGACTTGACCGTGAGAAGTTCCTGCAAGGTGTAGGCGGCGCCGTAGGCCTCAAGGGCCCAAACCTCCATCTCACCCAAACGCTGACCACCTTGCTGGGCCTTACCACCCAATGGCTGCTGAGTCACCAAGGAATAAGGGCCGGTGGAGCGAGCATGGATCTTGTCGTCGACAAGGTGGACCAACTTCAGGAAGTGGGAATAGCCAACAGCCACAGGTTGGTCGAAAGGTTCGCCTGTCCGTCCATCTCTCAGCAGGAGTTTTCCTGGATCTTCAGGGTTGTAGATCCAATCTTTTCCTGGCTGACTCGCCGCTTCCTTGAGATAGGCCTGAACCGTCTGTTGAGACTTTTCAGCGCCATACATTTCGTCAAAGGGAACGATTTTGACGCGGCAATCGAGGTTGTGAGCAGCCCAACCCATCAGCAGCTCAAACACCTGGCCCACGTTCATGCGACTCGGCACGCCCAAGGGATTCAGAACAATGTCCACTGGTGTGCCATCGGGCAAGTAAGGCATATCTTCGCGGGGAAGAATGCGGCTAATAATTCCCTTATTTCCATGGCGGCCAGCCATTTTGTCGCCGACCTGAATTTTGCGACGTTGGGCCACATACACCCTCACCACCATGTTGGCGCCAGGGGGCAATTCATCACCCTGTTCACGGGTATAGATCCTTACGTCAACCACGCGGCCGCGCTCGGTGCTGGGGACGCGGAGGGAGTTATCGCGAACGTCACGGGCTTTCTCACCAAAAATCGCGCGAAGCAATTTCTCTTCCGGGGGTTGGTCGGATTCACCTTTCGGCGTCACTTTGCCAACAAGAATGTCTCCACTCTCTACAAAGGCTCCGATACGAATAATCCCCATCTCGTCGAGGTTGCCGAGACTTTCTTCGGCAACATTAGGAATTTCCCGGGTAATCTCTTCCGGCCCTAATTTGGTTTGGCGAGCCTCAATCTCATACTTCTCAATGTGAACAGAAGTATAAAGATCATCATTCACCAAACGCTCACTCACAAGGATTGCATCCTCGTAGTTGTATCCCTCCCAGGGCATGTAAGCGATCAGGACATTCTGGCCAAGAGCAATCTCTCCGCCTTCACAGGCTGAACCATCGGCAAGGACTTGGCCGATGATGACCGGATCACCCTGTCGGACGATCGGACGCTGGTTCAAGCAGGTGTCTTGATTGGAGCGCTGATATTTCTGAAGGAAATGGGTGTGGTCGTAGCCCTCTTCATCTCGCACCACGATCGCCGTCGCATCCACAAAGGTGACAGAGCCGTTCACCCGTGAGATTGGGACCATGCCTGAGTCACGGGCCACCTGAGTTTCAAGGCCAGTGCCAACGAGTGGACGTTCTGGACGGAGCAAAGGCACCGCCTGACGTTGCATGTTGGAGCCCATCAAGGCACGGTTGGCGTCGTCGTGCTCCAAGAAAGGAATCAGTGATGTCGCCACCGAAATCACTTGGACAGGCGACAGCTGCACATAATCGACCTGCTCAGGTGGAACTTTCTCGAAGTCCTGCCGGTAGCGAACGGGAATGAGCTCAGCCAAGATTTGGCCATCCGCATCAGTCGCAACGTCACCGGGAGCGAAGCGGCACTCATCTTCAAGGTCCGCAGAGAGATAAATCGGGTCTCCGCTCTTTTGAACAACTCCGTTCTCGACTCTCCAGAACGGAGTCTCAATGAAGCCATATTCATTCACTCGGGCATGGGTCGCCAGAGAGTTGATGAGTCCAGCGTTCGGGCCTTCTGGGGTCTCAATCGGGCAAAGACGACCGCAATGAGAAGGGTGAATGTCTCGTACAGCAAAGCCTGCGCGTTCACGAGTGAGACCACCTGGACCAAGCGCCGAAATCCTGCGCTTGTGCGTGAGCTCAGCCAAAGGATTTGTTTGATCCATGAACTGGCTCAACTGGCTGGAACCAAAGAACTCTTTGATCGCTGCCACAAGAGGTTTGGGATTCACCAATTGAGCGGGAGTGAGCGAGTCGGTTTCCCCAACCGTCATCCGCTCCTTGATGATCCGCTCAAGACGATTCAAGCCAACGCGAACCTGGTTCTGAAGAAGCTCTCCAACAGAACGAACGCGACGATTACCCAGGTGATCGATGTCGTCAAGACTTGCGCCACCCACATCAAGCTCGAGATTGATGAGGTAATCGAGGGTCGACAGAACATCCTCATGCGTGAGGGTGCGAACCGAGTCGGGAATCGTGAGCCTAAGCTTTTTGTTGATCTTGTAACGGCCGACGCGACCAAGGTCGTATCGCTTGGGGTCAAAGAAGCGGGTTTGCAACAGCTGCTGGCCACCACTCACAGAAGGTGGCTCACCTGGTCGCAGCTTTTTGTAGAGCTCAAGGAGCGCTTGATCCTCGGAACTAATGCCTTCGTCGTTGGCAGCCTCGATCGATTTCTTGTAGTACTCGGGGTGCCTGAGCTTGTCGACAACATCGTTGTCAGAAAGGCCCATCGCACGCATCAAGACGTGAGCATTGATTTTGCGTGTTTTATCAACGCGAACATGCAAGAGATCGTTTTTATCGGTCTCAAACTTCAACCAAGCCCCACGATTGGGGATCACGCTTGCGTTGTAAGTACGACGGCCATTCTTATCCTGCTCATCCTTAAAATAAACGCCAGGACTACGAACAATCTGATTAACGATGACTCGCTCAGCACCATTAATGATGAACGTTCCACGTTCAGTCATCAAGGGGAGTTCGCCAATAAAAACTTCTTGCTCCTTGATCTCACCGGTTTCCTTATTAACCAAACGGCAAGTCACATACATCTGAGATGCAAAGGTCGCATCACGACGTTTTGCCTCTTCCACATCGTGGCGAGGACGCTTCAGGCGATACTCACTGCCTACAAAATGCAGTTCTAGCTTTCCGGTGTAATCCGTAATAGGCGAGAAACTCTCCAGTTCCTCGATCAGGCCCTTATCCAGAAACCACTTAAAACTTGCCCGCTGCACCTCCACCAGATCGGGCAGGTAGGTGACGGTCTTGGCGACTTGAATCGCGCTGCTGCTCATGCGGAGACCTGCAGTTGAAAAGTGGGAACAAAGGCCTGAAGAATCGTCAAAGATTCAGAAAACCAAAATCTCGTCGCTACAAGAACAGGCAGCCATCCCAATCGAGGAACGACTGCCGTACTCCGTGGCTTTAGAGGTTTTTGATCTGAACAGATGACGTCGTCAATGAACCGGAAGGAAATGGACGCTTCTGGGGCCGAAGACACAGGAACTGCACCTTGGCCAGGCCGATTAAATATCTTACACTTTCACGCTGACTCCAAAGGAGCCTTTGTCAGGGAAGCCCGAACAAGCTTCTGGCGTTGGCGGTGCTGGCATCAGCCACTTCAATCACAGTCTGCCCCCTTAGCTCGGCAACGCGTTCGGCAACTGATGCCACAAAAGCAGGTTCATTTCTCTTTCCGCGCCGAGGAACTGGGGCCAGGAACGGGCAATCGGTCTCCACAAGAAAGCGATCCTGCGGAACGTCTTTCGCGCAGAGATGCGTGTCGACGGCTTTCGGGAAGGTGACCGTTCCACTGAAACTGATGTAGAAGCCAAACTCAAGAAAAGCTGCCATTTCCGAGGGAGTCCCGCCCCAGCAATGCATCACGCCCCTGGGGCAATGGCCGCGGAGTTGTCTTTCACGCAGTTCAGCCAGCATCGGTTCAGCAGCATCCCGGCAGTGAACAATCACGGGCAAATCAAGCTCCACTGCGAGATCGAGCTGAGGCCTCAACACGGAGAGTTGCTGATCCAGATTCTTGTCTCGAAACAGATCTAGGCCAAGCTCCCCTATGGCCACAACACGAGAATCGTCTTTCGCAGCGGCGCGTAAGACGTCAACGGTATCGGCGGCCCAATGCTCCGTATCGAGAGGATGCACGCCGACGGAGTAACGCATCTCAGGGAAGCGATCTGCCAAAGCACGAATCGCCGGAATCTCTGAAGGCTCCACGCAGGCATGCAACAGAGAAGTAACCCCGGCCTCTCGCCATCGGGAAGCCACCTCATCCAAATCGTCCTCAAACGTGCGAAAGACGATGTGACAGTGGCTGTCGATCAGGGTTGGAGTGGACATCAGATCAGGACCCGAAACGCGCCTTCAGGCCCCATTGTGCCGGGATGGGATCAGCTAACGCTCGGCTCGATAGCGCGCTTGACAGCCGTACTCAAACGAGACTTTTGATGCGCTCCGGTGTTGCGGTGCATCACACCACGCTTGACCGCTTTATCAATTTTGCTGAATGCTGCGTTGAGGCTGGCGTTCAACGTAGTTTTGGCCTCATCGCCTGGGGCCTCGCTGTAAGCACTGCATGCAGTGAAACAGCGCTTCATGAGGGTACGCAGCGCTGATTTATACGCCTTGTTCTGTAAGCGATTGCGCTCGCCGATCTCGACGCGCTTTTTCGAAGACTTGTTATTGGCCACAGAGCCGGATTTCAGTTCAACAATCCGTGACCATAACCCACCGCGCTGCAAATCATCGAGCACATGGTTCAAGGGCCACTTAGTTTGAGCAAGAACGACGATGAGGTGACGACAGTGCTGAGCAATGAGCATCCGCCTGCCGGTCTCATGCGCTGCATCAGCACCGCTGCGCAAGCCGAGCAGGAGCTCGATCGGATCGCGACCAGAACCACCGGAGCGACCCAACGCGAGGCGGAGCAACGGGTCCAAGAGATTTTGGAGCAGGTCAAGAGGGATGGAGACCAAGCTCTCATCAGCCTCACAGAGCAATTTGACGGTTTCCGCCCAGAACCTCTTCGCATCGATTCAGACCTGCTGGAACAAGCCTGGAAGGACACCCCTGTCAATCTTCGCGATGCCTTAGATCTCGCGCACCGACGCATCCAAGATTTCCACCAGCGGCAACGTCCCACTGATCTCAGCGTTTCCGGGGTTCACGGAGAGCAGCTCGGTCGACGTTGGCGCCCAGTCCATGCAGCCGGCCTCTACATCCCAGGGGGTAGAGCGGCCTACCCCAGCACGGTCTTGATGAATGCCGTGCCAGCCAAAGCTGCGGGCGTGAAGCGAATCGCGATGGTCACCCCTGCTGGGGCCAACGGATTGATCAACACCACCGTTCTGGCAGCAGCTCACATCGCTGGGATCCGCGAGGTGTATCGAGTGGGCGGTGCACAAGCGATCGCAGCTCTCGCCTATGGAACAGACACCGTCCAGAAGGTCGATGTCATCAGCGGACCAGGAAATCTTTTTGTGACCTTGGCCAAAAAATCGGTCTATGGCCAGGTGGGGATCGATTCTCTGGCAGGTCCGAGTGAAGTTCTGGTGATCGCTGACCAAACAGCAAAACCAGCGCAGGTGGCGGCTGACCTCCTAGCTCAGGCAGAACACGACCCGCTTGCTGCCGCCATCCTTCTCACCACGGAAGAGGAGCTCTCTCGTTTCGTCCCAGAGGAGATTGAACGTCAGCTTGCCTCCCATCCACGCGAAAGCATTTGCCGACAGTCCTTAAGCCAATGGGGGCTGATTGTGATTTGCGACAGCCTTGAAGATTGCGCGAGTCTCAGCGATCGCTTCGCTCCAGAGCATTTAGAACTCCTGGTGGAGCGACCAAGAATGATGGCGGATCGCATTAACCATGCAGGTGCCATTTTTATTGGCCCATGGAGCCCAGAGGCTGTCGGGGACTACCTAGCAGGGCCCAACCACACACTCCCCACCTGCGGCGCCGCCCGATTCAGTGGGGCACTCAGTGTGGAGACATTCATGAGTCACACCTCCCTGATCGAGTTCAACAAGGAAGCCCTTGATGCAACCGGGGTGGCGGTGGAAACCTTGGCCATGAGCGAAGGTCTCCACAGTCATGCCAATTCGGTGCGGATCCGGCTTCAGTGAATGGCCTTAACCCACTCGCTCCAGGCTGCGGACTCCGGCAACGCCATCACTGATTTCACCCACAAGCACTTCGTCAGCCAGGTTGACGAAGAGTCCGTTCTCCAAGACACCTGGAAGGTTGTTGATATCTCGCTCGAGAGCAATCGGATCAGAGATTCCAGCTTCAAAGCGAACATCCAGAACAAGATTGCCCTGGTCGGTCACCACAGGGCCCGCTTTACGCGTTGCCATTCGGAGCTCTGCAACGCCTCCCATGGATTTCAGACGGGATTGAACTTGCACCCATGCGCCTGGAAGCACTTCAACAGGCAAGAGGAAGTCGAGATTTAAACGCTGCACAAGCTTTGTGGAATCAACCACGACGATGAACCGTTCGGCGCGGTCAGCGACCAGCTTCTCTTGCACATGGCAAGCTCCACCACCTTTGATGAGTTGGAAAGCAGGATCCACTTCATCGGCACCATCGATCGCCAAATCGATGCGATCAATCGCGTTCAAAGCCCGCAAAGGAATCCCCAACTCAGCAGCAAGAACCTCGCCTTGAAACGACGTGGTCACGCCGACAATGTCATGAAGCTCACCTGCTGCCAGTCGCGCCCCGAGGCCTTGAATCATCAAAGCGGCAGTGGAACCCGAGCCGAGGCCAACCACCATGCCGTCACGAATCTGTGCAACGGCCGCCTCCGCGACGGCCTGCTTCATTTGAGTTTGGAGATCCGACATCGATCAGCTGCTGAGGGCGAGACGGTAGCAAGAGTTCTCAGCTCATTCCTGGCAGAGGAGCCGGTTTAACCGACAGCTGCAGATCTCCCCCATTGCGCAGAATCTGCAACAGCAACGGCTGATCAATTTCCGCTTGGTCCACCTGTTTCAACAAATCCTGGGGATCTCGGATGGTGTCTTCTCCAGCATGAACAATCAGATCACCACGCCTTAATCCGGCACGTTGAGCAGGGCTGTCGGGCAGAACCGATTGCACCAAGGCACCAGAGCGTTCCGGCAATTCAACGAGAGCATTGGGATCACGGTTGTGATCTCGCGCAATACGAGCGGTGAGAGGCACAAGTTGGACTCCCAAATAAGGATGGACAACCTCACCATCTTTTTGGAGTTGTTCAGCCACTCGGGAGGCCAAATTGATCGGGATCGCAAAACCCAATCCGGCCCCAGGACCAGAACGCACCAGCGTGTTGATCCCAATCACCTCCCCGGTTGCATTCACCAGGGGTCCACCGGAATTTCCAGGATTAATCGCGGCGTCGGTCTGGATCAGATCGAGACGCTTATCGGAAAAGCCGAGGCTGCTGATATTGCGATGAAGACTGCTGACAATGCCCAACGTGACCGTTCGTTCCAGGCCGTAAGGAGTGCCTAACGCAATGGCCCAATCACCAACTTCCAAGGCCTCAGAGTCTCCCAACGTTGCCGGAGAGGGCAGAGCCCGACCAGACAGACGGACCAGCGCGAGATCGGTGACAGGGTCTTGACCAATCACTTCCCCGTCTCTCTGTTCCCCATCAGACAACGTCACATTGACAGTGCTGACTTGATCAACGACATGGGCATTGGTCAACACCAGGCCACGGCCATCGATCACAACCCCTGACCCCTGACCCCGCTGACGCTCAGGGCCGATCCCATAGCCGGGTTCTCCCAGGAGGTCTCTCAGGAGAGGGTCAATCAAGTTCGGATCAAAAGGCTGCCGTTCGATCAAGCGTTCGGTGTCAATCCGTACCACCGACGGCGCTACCTCCCGGACGGCGTTAGCAACAAAACTGTGGCCGCCAGCCGTAAACGAGAGATCCGCGGCCTGAGCGGGGAGGCCGCAGAAGCAAGACATGACCAGAAGGGCTGTCAGGCAACAAAAGCGAATCATTTTCAAAACCTTCATGCCGTCGGCCAAGAATCATGAATACATAAGAATCGTCACGCTAGTGGCCCCGCTCACGTGAATGAAGCACGCGCATCAGGCAACTCACTTGAAGAAGAAGCACGGCATTAGTTTGATCAACCCTTGCTTCATTTCAGAGCCATGACCGAGTCGTCAAACGTGCAACTCCGATGCGAGCTCTGTCAGATCGAGATCAATGAAACCGCCGATCAGGGAGACGAGGTCGTGTTCAGTCGTGGAGCCACCGGAAGCCGCAGCAAACTTTGGGCACGCGTGTGTCAGTACTTAAAAACAGACGAGCAAAAAGCAGCTTGTATCAACCAAGACGCAACCCAACGAGGCAGCGAGAAGCCTGGTGATCGCTACGAAGAAATCGCTCCTGTTGAAGTCGGAAGCACACAGGCTTCAAACTGATCCCGATCGTGCATGATCCAATCCTTGACTGGCACACTTCCCAAATTCGTGTCTATTACTACCGTCAGATACGTCATCAACTCTCGATCATGCGCTTGTTTAAAGCGGCCGCTACTGGCCTGATCGCGCTCACTTCGATTGGCCTTGTGGCCTGCCAAAAGTCAGCTCCCACCAGCGACAAAGGAGCTTCAAGTCAGGCAGGCAATGTATTCGAGACAGGAAAGCTCAGGGCGGTCGTCCTTGACAATGTGCTCCCCATGGTTGACGAGAAAGATGGGAAATATGAAGGCCTTTCTTTCGTCGTGCTCAACGCCATCCGCGATCAGCTGAAATCAGCGTCGGAGAACAAGTCCGATGACATCGTGATCGAGCCTGTTTCCATCAAGTCTGCACAGGATGGACTGAACAAAATTCGTTCCGGAGAAGCCGATATTGCATGTGGCGTTGCCTTCACATGGGAACGACAAAGAACGCTTACTTACAGCTTGCCTTTCGCAACAAGTGGCGTTCGTGTCTTAGCCCCTAAAGGCAATGACGGAACACCGGAAAGCCTCAAGGGCAAAACGATTGGTGTCGTGAAAGACACGGCAGCAGCAGCCGTGCTGGCTAAATCCGTTGATGATGCCCAATTCCAATTCTTCTCAACCCCCACAGAGGCCCTTGCAGGTCTTAAGGACGGAACCGTTGAATTCCTGGGTGGCGACAGCCTCTGGCTAAAAGCAAGCCGTCAAGCCACAGCTCCGGATGCTGATCTTGTCCCCACATTCCCTTACGCAAGATCCAGCGTGGGCTGTGTTGTCGCGAACACCACTCCTCACCTTCTGAATTACAGCAACTTGGCCATCGGTCGCATGCTGACCGCTTATGTGGACGACAACAAAGACGTACGCACAGCCGTCAATCAGTGGATTGGTCCTGATAGTCAGGTTGGACTGAGCGAAAACATGATCGGCGATTTCTTCACCATCGTGCTCGCAACGACAGCTGAATTGTCCAAAGGCTCCTGAGCCCTAGTCCCTAACTCCACTCACATTTCACGTCACCCATGAACAAAACAACCCTGCTGAGCATCGCTGCAATCCTCGCCTCAAGCTCAGTGCTCACTGACGCCTCTCACTCCGCTGTTCTTAGTGAGCCCGATCTCGGGAATGCTCTTGAACAGCGCATTGAAAAACTCTCCAATAACGCCTGGGCACGCTTGGAGACCAGTGATCACAACACTGGCCAGTCCATTGCTCGCGCTTGGGGCAACGGCAACGGCCGTGCTTTCGCCAACGGTGGTGGTGCTCGTCGAGGTTTCGCTAATGGCGGCGGCGGCGGCTTTGCCAATGCCTATCGCGCAGGTTTCGCCAATTGGTGAACCACGCTGATTACGGACCCATTGGCCTCTTGGTGATTCAGGCCACATCACTCTGCAATCTCGATTGCAGTTACTGCTACTTGCCTGATCGCCAAAAACGCCGGATCTTTGATCTCAATCAATTACCTGTGTTGCTGAACAGGGTGTATGAGAGTCCCTTTTGGGGCCCTCATCTTTCAATCCTTTGGCACGCAGGCGAGCCCCTGACGTTGCCCTGCAGCTTTTATGACGATGCCACTGCCATCGTGCGTGAGCAAACGGCTGAGCTGCAGGAGCAAGGGGTTCAGATTGAGCAGCACGTGCAAACGAATGCCACGCTGATCAACGACGCCTGGTGTGAATGCTTTAAACGCAATCGCATTGTTGTTGGGGTGAGTGTTGATGGACCGGAAGAGATCCACGACTCCCATCGCCGATTCCGGAATGGGAAGGGCTCTCATGCTCTAACCATGCGTGGCATTCGCAAGCTTCAAGAACAAGAAATTCCGATCCATGCGATTGCCGTACTCACCAGTGCTGCCATGGAAGATCCAGAGAGGATGTACTCCTTTTTTCGGGACAATGGGATTCATGATCTCGGCTTCAATGTTGAAGAGCAGGAAGGCGTCAACGCCAGCTCTTCCATGCAAGGAATCAGCCGAGAAAAGCAATATCACCACTTTTTAAAATGCTTCTGGGAGTGCAATCAAAGGGACGGTTTTCCGATTCGGCTTCGTGAATTCGATCAAATCACCGAGATGATGATCAGTGGTCAAAGACTGCTTCAAAACGAAATGAATCGCCCATACTCGATTTTGAGTGTGGATTCAGCCGGCAATTTTTCCACGTTTGACCCTGAACTTTTATCCGTTGAAACCCAAAAGTATGGGTTGTTCAACTTAGGCAATATTCGCGATCAATCTCTTATTGCAGCCACTGAAAGCGAAACATTTCAGCAATTGCTTCAAGACATGACCGCGGGCACAGCGCTTTGCCGCGATCAATGCGATTACTACGGCTTTTGCGGAGGCGGAACTGGAAGCAACAAGTATTGGGAGCATGGAACCTTGGCCTCAAGTGAAACCTGCGCCTGCCGCTTTTCAACCCAAATCCCAGTGAAGGTCCTTCTCGAACAAATTGAAGATCAGGGTGTAAAAGCACCCTAATTATCCAACAGCCAATATGTTTTCTCTGGCACGCAAAAGCCGTCGATCCACATCAGCCATCGGCGTGATCGCGGCTTGCTCAACGCTCATTTTTGCTCACGCACCAACTGCTCAAGCAGGTTGCACGTTCCTCATGCCAATCGGTGGGAATGGCGACGGCCCCAAGCCCTACATCGTCAAAAAGAAAGTTGAGCGTCCGAAGGGCCTCATCGGGAAAGCGGTGGGTCGGACTAACTGGAACACCGATTTTGTGGTGAATCAACCTTTTGCCTCTTACAAACTCTTCTTCACAGCAGATTCAACGGATAGCAACCCTGGCTCTTACCCAATCGAAGCCTTCCTGAAATTTTCAGACGGCAGCAATTTAAAAGTTGTCAACGAATTCATGAAGCCACCAACGGGCACGGGAGCCCAGTTCGGGCCATTTCAGTCTCCTTCCGGGAAGGCCGTGAGCCAAGTGAATTTCAGAATTGGCGCCAACAACGATCCTGGGGCGACCGGATTCAGTTATCGCATCTCCGTACAGGGCTGCGACTGATGGAGGAAGGGGCAATCAACTACATTGTTGATCGGCTTGGTGAGTTCCTCTTTTCAGGGGGGTGATCGCAGTATCAACCATCGGGCCAATGCCCGACTCTCCCTCCGATTGTCCTTGCCCCATCCTCTGCTCCCAGCACTCAAGGAATTGGCCTCTGCCACAGCAGTAGGCCATGGATTTGAGTTGGCTGACTTGCAGGTCTTAGCCCACATGCAACCCATGACGGTGCAGATCCAAATTCGCCGTTCCAGCGGAGAGGATGTGACCCTCGATGATTGCGCCGGTTTCAGTGCACCGATGGGACAAGCCCTGGATAATTCTGCTGTTCTCAGCGAGGCTTATGTCTTAGAGATCAGCAGTCCAGGGATCGGAGAACGGCTTCATTCGGATCGCGATTTCCAGACTTTTCGTCGCTATCCAGTCGACGTGATTCACCGTGATACCGAAGGAACTGAGCAGAAACATTCCGGGACCCTTTTGGAGCGAACGGAAGACCACGTAAAGATCAGTATTCACGGGCGAATTAAACAGTTTTCGCGAAGCTCCATCATTTCTGTGGAGCTCACCAGTCCCACAGGCTGATTCTTTAAGCCTCTTTCCAACCTCACTCTCCTCCAAGACTTTCATTCCCGTCCTCGATGGCTCTCGTCCTTCTCCCCGGCCTCAGCAACCTGATCGAAGACATCAGCGAGGAAAAGAAACTCGCCCCTCAGGTCGTTGAAGCTGCCTTAAGGGAAGCCCTCCTCAAAGGCTATGAGCGCTATCGGCGCACTCTGTATTTAGGGATCAGTGAAGATCCTTTTGATGAGGAGTATTTCAGCAATTTTGATGTCGCCCTGGATCTCGACGAAGAGGGCTATCGGGTCCTCGCCAGCAAAATCATTGTTGACGAGGTTGAAAGCGAAGACCACCAGATTGCCTTAGCCGAGGTGATGCAGGTGGCTGAAGACGCCCAGGCCGGCGATACCGTCGTCCTGGACGTCACGCCCGAGAAAGAGGATTTCGGTCGCATGGCAGCTGCTACGACCAAACAGGTGTTGGCGCAAAAGCTGCGTGATCAGCAGCGACGGATGATCCAAGAGGAGTTCGCTGATCTTGAGGATCCAGTCCTGACCGCACGCGTGATTCGATTCGAGCGTCAATCGATCATCATGGCCGTGAGTTCAGGCCTCGGCCGCCCCGAAGTGGAGGCTGAATTACCCAGGCGCGATCAGCTCCCCAACGACAACTACCGAGCCAACGCCACCTTCAAAGTCTTTCTTAAAGAGGTCAGCGAGGTGCCACGCCGTGGGCCTCAACTCTTTGTGAGTCGAGCCAATGCGGGATTGGTGGTCTACCTCTTCGAGAATGAAGTTCCTGAAATTCAAGAGGGCTCGGTACGCATCGTTGCTGTCGCCCGTGAAGCCAATCCTCCATCGAGGTCGGTAGGACCTCGTACCAAGGTGGCTGTCGATAGCATCGAGAGAGAAGTCGATCCTGTTGGAGCTTGTATCGGAGCCCGGGGCTCGCGCATTCAACAGGTCGTGAATGAACTCCGAGGCGAAAAAATCGATGTCATCCGCTGGTCCCAAGACCCCAGCCAATACATCGCCAACTCGCTGAGTCCGGCGCGCGTTGAAGTGGTACGTCTTGTGGATCCCGAGGGGCAACATGCCCATGTTTTAGTGCCACCCGATCAATTGAGTCTTGCGATCGGACGAGAAGGCCAAAACGTTCGTCTTGCCGCTCGATTAACGGGTTGGAAAATTGACATCAAAAATTCAACGGAATACGACCAAAGCGCAGAAGATGCTGTTGTTGCTGAGCTCATCTCCCAAAGAGAAGAGGAAGAAGCCCTTCAACGCGAGGCGGAAGAGCGCCTAGCCGTGGAACAGGCCGCCAGGGCCGAAGAAGATGCTCGACTTCGTGAGCTCTATCCCCTCCCTGAAGACGAGGAGGGATACACGGAAGATGGAGAGTATTACGAAGAAGCTGAAGCTTCAGGAGAAGAGCCTGTCGCCGAAGCCAGCGAGGAGTCAGTCGAGACAACGGACACCGAGCTCGACTCTGAGGATGCCCCCAGCACAAGCGATGACGAGGAAGGAGCCCGGTGAACGTTTCGCGCCCCGTCCTCCGTCGCTGTGTCGCTTGCCGTCAGCTTCTTGATCGAAGCCTGCTTTTGCGAGTGATTCGTGACCATCAGGATGGGGTCCTCCTCGATCAGGGGATGGGCCGATCGGCCTACCTCTGCCCGACTGAGGCCTGTTTTGAAGAGGCACGCCGCCGCAAAAGGCTTCAGAAATCCCTGCGTTGCCAGGTTTCTGACGACTTACTAACGGCGCTGCAAGAGCGGCTCACCGAACCTCGTGTAGCAGCCGCTGAGGCAAGATGAACATTGGCACCACGTGTGTGGAGCCCCGAGGCACACCGTGCCCGGACCGACCGGAGACCTGAATGACCAGCAGCGGCAAAGTCAGAATTTATGAGTTGTCCAAGGACCTTGGCTTGGAGAACAAAGATGTCCTGGATGCCGCCGAGAAGCTGTCCATCGCGGCAAGGAGCCATAGCAGCTCCATCAGCGAAACAGAAGCCGGCAAAATCCGAAACCTTTTAAAGCAAGGTGGGAGCCCAGTTGCGTCTGCTCCTGTCAAGCCCGCGCCTAGAAAAGCAATTCTCTCGGTCAAAAAGGCATCCAGCCCAGCAGCCCCGTCGATGCCCAGCAAACCTGCGGCTCCCACGGCAGCAAAACCATCTCCGAAACCTTCTGCACCTTCACGACCAGAGGCGCCCCTGCCCTTGATCGTGCAGAAGCCCGTGTCGCGTCAAGCCGCACCACAAAAACCGGTGAGCCGACAAAGTCCCCCCGCAGCGGCCGCGCCAGCACCTTCTGCTTCAGCACCTTCAGCAGGAGCGCCGTCTGCACCCACCCCACGGCCCAAGCCCGCGGTCGCTCCTGCGCCCTCAGCGCCCAAGCCCTCATCCCCTGCGCCGACAGCTTCTGCTCCATCGGCTCCGGCAAGGCCCAGCTCGGCCAGACCGACACCAGCCCCTGCCCGACCCACAGGCACCGCTCCGGTGAAGCGCCCTGGCAGTGAAGCCAGTAGCCCAAGACCAACGGCTCCTCCAGCGCGTCCGCAACCGAAAGCCCCAGTCAACAGAGGGGCACCACAGCGCCCTGCCCCCAAACCAGAACTCGTGGGCCGGCCACAGCCCAAGCGCGCAGCACCTGGTGCCCCCGTGCGTCAGATCGGACAACGCCCAGGAGTGAGTCCTCGGCCAAGCGGGCCTCCGGGTCAGCGGGCAAACATGCCGCAGCGCCCGGCAGGTGCTCAACGTCCTGGGGCCCCGACACGACCTGGAAATGCCCCATCGAAGCCAGGACAACCCCGCGCAGGTGCCGGATCACTTGAATTGGTCGGCAAACCCATCCGCAGAGACGGCAGCAACGATGGCGCCGGTGGCCGTGGCGATGGACAAGGGCGTCCCCCTGGTGCAGCCAGACCTGGAGCCCCCCGTCCCGGTGGCATGCCTGGGATGCGAAAGCCGGTGGCCCCCGGTGAGCTCATGCAGCTCCAAAAACCGAACAGCCGTCCTTCAGCACCACCGCCAAGACGCGTGGATGGCACTCCTGTCGCCACCCGAAGCGGTGGTGAAGCTGCCGCTGGAGGAGCCAAAGCCACTCCTCCTGTTTCCCGTCCTACCGCCACTCCCCCATCAGCACCCAGGCGTCCAGGCTTCAGACCTGGACCAGGCGCTGGTGGTCAGCGCAGGCCTGGACGGCCTGACTGGGATGACAGCGCCAAACTGGAAGCACTGCGCAGTAAATCGCCTCAGAAACAGCGCCAAAAGGTTCACATCATCGGCGAAAACGATGATGCCCTAACCGCTGAGACCGGAGGATTCGCTGGTGAACGCCAGGCGATGGTGCTATCCGCCAGCTTGGCCCGTCCCTCCAAGCCAAGGACCAAGCACAAGCCAGCGCCCAAGCCAGTTGCTGCTATCAGGAAGCGGCGCAAGGAAACCGCACGTCAGCGTCAACGTCGCCGCGCGATGGAGCTGCGTGCAGCCAGAGAGGCCAAGCAGGTACGGCCAGAAATGATCGTGGTCCCCGAGGACAATCTCACGGTCCAAGAGCTCGCTGACATGCTCAGTATCGAGAGCTCTGAAATCATCAAATCTCTGTTCTTCAAGGGGGTCATTGCCACGGTCACGCAGACCTTGGACATGCCAACCATCGAAGCTGTGGCACAAGAATTCGGCGTGCCTGTACTTCAGGACGATGTCGAAGAGGCGGCCAAGAAGACCGTCGAGATGATCGAAGAGAAAGATCTCGAGCATCTCATTCGCCGTCCCCCTGTCGTCACCGTCATGGGCCACGTCGACCACGGCAAGACCAGCCTCCTCGATGCGATCCGTCAAGCCCGCGTCGCCGCGGGAGAAGCCGGTGGCATCACCCAACACATTGGTGCTTACCAAGTCGAGATTCAGCACAACGACGCCCCTCGGAAGCTCACCTTCCTGGACACTCCTGGTCACGAGGCGTTCACCGCCATGCGTGCCAGGGGCACCAAAGTCACTGACGTTGCCGTCTTGGTGGTTGCGGCAGACGATGGGGTGCGTCCTCAAACCTTGGAAGCCATCAGCCATGCACGAGCGGCAGAAGTGCCGGTTGTTGTGGCGATCAACAAGATCGACAAAGAGGGAGCCTCCCCCGATCGCGTCAAACAGGAACTGTCTGAACAGAATCTGCTGGCGGAAGAATGGGGAGGCGATGTGGTGATGGTGCCCGTCAGTGCCCTCCGCGGAGAGAACATCGACAAGTTGCTTGAAATGATCCTCCTCGTCACCGAGGTTGAGGATCTTCAAGCCAACCCCGATCGCCTTGCTAAGGGCACTGTGATCGAGGCCCATCTCGACAAGGCCAAAGGCCCTGTGGCCACGTTGCTGGTTCAAAACGGCACGTTGCGTACGGGTGACGTGCTCGCCGCAGGCCCAGTTCTGGGCAAAGTGCGCGCCATGGTGGATGACGGAGGCGGCCGCTTGAAGGAAGCAGGTCCTTCCTGTGCTGTGGAAGCCCTTGGCTTCAGCGAAGTGCCCACGGCAGGCGACGAGTTTGAGGTCTATCCCGATGAGAAGTCAGCACGCGCCGTGGTCGGCGATCGTGCTTCCGATGCCCGTGCGAGTCGTCTGGCTCAACAGATGGCCTCCCGTCGCGTGTCCCTCACAGCCATGTCTGGCCAAGCGAAAGAGGGCGACCTCAAGGAGCTCAATCTCATTCTCAAGGCCGATGTTCAAGGCAGTGTGGAAGCGATCCTTGGCTCGCTTGAACAGCTACCGAAAGACGAGGTGCAGGTCCGTGTGTTGCTGTCCGCTCCTGGCGAAGTCACAGAAACGGACGTGGATCTGGCGGCAGCCTCTGGCGCTGTGATTGTGGGCTTCAACACCTCGATGGCATCAGGCGCCAAACGGGCGGCAGATGCCAACAGTGTTGACGTTCGCGACTACGACGTCATCTACAAGCTGTTGGAGGACATCCAGTTGGCGATGGAAGGTCTCCTCGAACCAGAACTTGTCGAAGAATCCCTTGGAGAAGCAGAGGTTCGAGCCGTTTTCACGATCGGCAAGAGCGCTGTGGCTGGTTGTTATGTCACGACCGGAAAACTGCAACGGAACTGCAAGGTACGGGTGCGTCGCGGCAAAGAAATCGTCTTTGCTGGAGACCTCGATTCCCTACGTCGCAACAAGGACGACGTCAAGGATGTGGCCACAGGCTTCGAATGCGGTATCGGCTGTGATCGCTTCGCGAATTGGAAGGACGGCGACGTTGTTGAGGGCTATAAGCTCGTGACCCAGCGCCGCAAGCTCGCCACCTAATGTCACCTCGCAACGAGCCGCTTCTCTGGCTCCAGTTGGTGGCGATTGGAGCCATTCCACTGGAGCTACAGCTGCTTCGCTTGATCCTGGCTGGCTCAGATCTTGGTCCGGTGCCCTCGGTGGAACGCCTTCTTTGTTGGGGAATCGCCGTTGTTGCGCCTGCCGTGTTGCTGTGGAAACGGCCTGTTGATTGGGGCTCCCTGCTCCTCGTGCGTCAACCCCTCAAAGGGCGGACCAGCTGGCAACGAAAAATCAGTCAAGTCCAAGAGAACCTGCTCTTAAAACTGGTGGGAGCAGCAGGGGCTGTTCTTCTGCTCGCCCTGTTCTGGTGGATCGATCGATCCTCGCTGCTCATTGCAGATTTTTCGCCCTTCAACAGTGGCTATCGCCTTCAAAGTCTGCTGATTGCAACCCCGCTGCTGGCAATCATTGTTTGGCAATGGCATCAGCTGGTCCAATCGATCTGGCTTCTCACGCGTCCTCCGACAGCCATTGAAGGAGCTGCAGCGTTGACTGACCGTCAACTCGAAGAGGCAAGGTTTTCACTTGGCTTGGATCTTCTCCGCCTCGAGACGTTGGATTGGCACACTCCGGATCGCAAGACGCCAGCAGTTGAGAAACCGAAGGGACCTCAAAAGACCATCGAGACGCCTCCAGCTCCTGAGCCATCGATGGAGATGGAAGAAGAAGAACTCTCAGGCGATGACTCCAACGCCTTAAACGACGCAAACGCAGAAGAACTGAATCTCCCTACCGCACCAGACTCAGGACTCTCGCGTGCGATCGAACCAGAGCAAGCTGCCGAACAGAACGACAGCACCGATCTGGATCCCCAGGTCACTGAGGACAACAGTGTCTCCAGCGGTGACCTTGAAGGTCATGACGAACAAACCAAGCCCGCCGGAAGCGAAGAGAGCGACCCAGAGCAAGCGCCTTAGAGAACGCCAGGGAGTGCGTGCTTCCTGGAGCAGCCGCGCCTTCAATTCTGGATCCAACTGTTTTTGAGAGTCGCGGTCGCTCAAACCCTGTGCTGCGCAATGCCAAATGTTAAGTTCCTAAAGCTGCCGATGTAGCTCAGCTGGTAGAGCAACGCTTTCGTAAAGCGTGGGTCGCCTGTTCAAGTCAGGTCATCGGCTTTAAGCACAAACCCAGTTGCAGCAAAGAATCTGTGCTTTAGCCGGGTTTTTTATTGCCTCTGTGCTTTTCAAGCATGAAATTGTCATCGCCTTGTGGACAATTTTCTACACAAGGCTGATCTAAGGCTAACCATCCTCGATTTTGAGACAACAATAAGCAGAAGTAATCGTTATCACAAAACCTGCGCGACTCTTAAATGAAACCAATTACAGCGTCTGTCGTTATCTCATTAAAGATTTTCCGGCATGTCTCAGGCGCATCAACCCCTGAAATCCCATGATGCAATCTCAACAGAAATGAGACGAAGTGCAGGTCTAGCGCGAGAGTGGCAATACGCCGAACAATGAAGAGATCAGCAGCAGTCGCAGCTGTTGCAGCACTCCTCAGAGCCAGCGTGGCCGTCAGCGCAAGGCTGTGAGCAATACACCTTGCCATCTTTCTCAACAGCAGACTCAACAGACACTGCGCAAGCGCAGGGATCACAGGCACAAATTTGATTGCTGGTGGACATGTCTTCAATGGACGTCTTCCCCTTTCATAAAACGGGAATGCGTCCAAGTCCATCACCCATCTGGGGGAGAGCACACTCCTTCAAACTGAAACCATCTAAACCAGAGTTCATGGCCAGCATCGAACCCAGCAAGCTCGATCGCATGCACCGCAGCTTCGGTAGAGATGCGGAACTCGATGAAGTCTTCATCGTGCTGAGTGTCGGCGCAGGGATGATCGCAACCCTGGGTTTACTCGCCAACAGTCCTGCCGTCGTGATCGGTGCCATGGTCGTAGCCCCATGGATCATGCCGCTAAGAGCCGCCGCTTTTGCCGTGCTTTTTGGTGACATCCCCCTGCTCACTCGTTCCTTGCGAACGTTGATCGTGGGTGTGTGCGCGACCACTGTCTTATCCATTTTGTTAGGGAGACTGGCAGGGTTGCCTCAATTCGGCTCAGAAGTCGCAGCAAGGACATCGCCAAACCTTCTCGATTTGGGGATCGCGCTCGTGGCCGGTGGACTGGCCACTTACGCCAAACTTCGCAGTGATGCCGTGAGCTCACTTGCAGGAACTGCAATTGCGGTTGCTCTTGTGCCGCCGGTGTGCGTGATGGGACTCCTTCTATCCCATGCGTATTGGGAGGAAGCATTAGGGGCAGGCCTTCTATTTACCACCAACCTTCTTGGCATTTTGACCGGCGGATTAGTCCTCATGGCCTGCCAAGATTCCTACTTTCGCCACGAACTCAAGCGAAGCCATTTAGGAGCCGCAAGCTTTGCACTCACCGGTTTATTGCTGATTCCCCTAGGAACAAGTTTTATCAATCTCCTTGTCCAAGCGAGAAATGAGAATACACGCGAATCAGTGGAAAAGACGATTGAACAATTTCTAACCAGCGAGACCTTGACCTTTGGAGATAAAAATAAAGTAGATATCGAGAGAGTTGATATCGACTGGGCTCAAAACCCACCGGTCATCCGAGTGATAGTGCGTGTTGCAGACCCAGAACGTCCCACATATAAACAAGTTTCAGCCGTTCAAGAAGAGATCAACAAACGACAAGGGCTGCGATTTCGACTTGTCGTTCAACGCACAGCTGTTGACATCGTCGGCCCCAAAGAACAGCCCAATATTCAAAGCCCAATCTCCAAGCAACTGATCGATTCAAAGATTCAGCCAATTGATGAAACAAAACCTGTTGAAGACATGAGGCCCTTCCGAGAAGTCCCCCAAATCGAGCAATTGCCTTTTCTTGACAACATGCAATCCTTTGAGAAGGGAACGAAGAACGAGAAGGAAAAAAGCAAGGAAAGCAACCTCAACTCAACCTCTGAGCTTGAAGAAATCAAGGCTCCTGAGCTGCCTCTTGACAGTCAGGCTGCTGATAAAAACTTAGATTAATTTCGGCTGTCTCAATTTATAAAACCCTCCTGAGATTGAAGGCGAGCGGCTGCAAGGAATTCTTCAACAGATTCAAACGGAACAGGCTGCTCTCGCCCAGCCTCTACATCGCGGTAGAGATCAGCCACACTCCATGCGGCACTGCGCTGATCTGCCTGGAACCGTGGGATTAGATGCAAGTGGAGATGGCGCGCTCCCTCCCCGAAGGCAATGGCATAAACCCTGTCGCAGCCAGTCACCGTCTTAACAAGTTTGGACGCTTGCTGAACAATGCTTCCCCATTCATCCGCTTCATCGTCCAAAAAGTCGATCGCTCCAGCGAGATGGCGACGCGCATCGAGCAAACACCAACCAAGCAGCGGGGAAGGGTGCGGATGATGACGCAGCAACCAATGGCGATTGCGCCAAATCTCGAGATCGCGAAGACGTTCCACATTGGCGTGAAGCGCACAAATCGCACAGTGCTCTGAACGATCCATCGAATCAACAGAGGTCGATATGCCGGAATGGATTGCCATTGATTAAGGATTGAGATCGCTCCATGATCTTTATAGAAGGACGGTTGTCATCGTTGGGAGCACGGCTGTCAGCGCTCTCCTTCAAAGCCACAAAACCAGCCATAAAAACCGGGCACAAAAAAGCCCCCTCCTTTTGGGAGGGGGCTTTCTAGTTCAGTTGATCTGAACTTTTAAGGGGTTCCAGATCAACCGATTGCAGGTGCTTGGAGAGCCACAGGTGTGGACTCAGCAGCTGCCAGGTCGAGGGGGAAGTTATGAGCGTTGCGCTCGTGCATCACTTCCATGCCGAGACCGGCACGGTTCAACACATCGGCCCAGGTGTTCAGGACGCGGCCCTGACCATCAAGGATGGACTGGTTGAAGTTGAAGCCGTTCAGGTTGAAGGCCATGGTTGACACGCCAAGGGCGGTGAACCAGATGCCGACAACAGGCCAGGCAGCAAGGAAGAAGTGAAGGCTACGGCTGTTATTGAAGGAGGCGTATTGGAAGATCAAGCGACCGAAGTAGCCGTGAGCTGCAACGATGTTGTAGGTCTCTTCTTCTTGGCCGAACTTGTAGCCGTAGTTCTGGGACTCGGTCTCGGTTGTTTCACGAACCAAGGAAGAGGTCACCAGTGAGCCGTGCATGGCGGAGAACAGTGAACCACCGAAGACACCAGCCACACCAAGCATGTGGAAGGGGTGCATCAGGATGTTGTGCTCAGCCTGGAAGACCAACATGTAGTTGAAGGTTCCAGAGATGCCCAGGGGCATGGCGTCAGAGAAAGAACCCTGACCGAAGGGGTAGACCAAGAACACTGCAGATGCAGCAGCAACAGGTGCGCTGTAGGCAACACAGATCCAAGGGCGCATGCCCAAGCGGTAGGAAAGTTCCCACTCACGTCCCATGTAGGCGTAGATGCCGATCAGGAAGTGGAACACAACCAGTTGGAAAGGACCGCCGTTGTAGAGCCACTCGTCGAGTGAGGCAGCTTCCCAGATTGGGTAGAAGTGCAAGCCGATGGCGTTGCTGGAAGGAACAACAGCACCAGAAATGATGTTGTTGCCATACATCAGAGAACCTGCAACAGGCTCGCGGATGCCGTCGATATCAACCGGAGGTGCGGCGATGAAAGCGACGATGAAGCAAGTGGTAGCGGCAAGCAGGGTGGGGATCATCAGAACACCGAACCAACCGACATAAAGACGGTTGTTGGTGGAGGTGACCCACTCACAGAACTGCTGCCAGCCGTTAGCGCCGGAGCGCTGCTGGATGGTGGTAGTCATGAGAACGGAAAAGAAGGTCTCGCAAGGAGACGGTTACGGAAGGGCAGGACGCCCTGCCGAAGTAATTGTAAAGCAAGTTTGCGGTTTGTGATCGTCTTTTAAGCGCCCGAATCTTTTTTCGCCCCGCGAGAAGGGCAACTTCAGGAAGGCTTAAGATTTGAATGAACCCCGTACCGAGAGGCTCATGGTTTTGATCCGATGGCTTCACGCTGGTCAACGCACCGAAGAAACGGTTCCCGTTGCCATGGCACGCCACAGGCGGAATGAGCTCGAAGCACAAGGAGCTGTTGTGTACTGGAGCGAGCGCCTAGGCAACGCCTTCTAGCCATCCACACTGGATTCGTCGCAACAGGAACCATGACAATCAGCTCAAGGGCATTCCGCTTCCGACGTGGGGTCATCACTGTTGCGTTAGCCAGTTCAGCTGCCGTCGTTCTCAGCGCTTGCGGATCCAAATCAGTTCCTGTCAACACATCACAGGGCGAAGCGATCAATCGCTTGGAAAAGCGCCTGGAGCAGCTGGAACGCCAACTTGCAGAACAGCTTCCAGCGCCTTCAGACAACAGCAATAAGGTTCCTGCAGGCCCCGTCAGTTCCATCACCTTGAGGACAGGAACGGCTGATGACCGGTTGAGGATCTACTGGGCTGATGGCACACGCAGTGATCTTCCCTGCACCCAGGAACAGAACACCTGGGCCTGTGGCTAGAGCTGTCCCTGAGACGCCAGTCACAACCGTTTACACCTGCAGCTCGCTTGAAGCATTGAACAAGCGATTCATCGCGCCAAAATTGCGGCATGAATCAGTTCAAAACAGGCTTGGTGCTGATAAGCGGCCTTTGGCTATTGGCTTCCAATGCTGCAACAGCTCAGGCCACAAGGCCCTTACCACTGGCCCAACCGAAGGCAGCCAATCTCGCGCGCATGCGTGCAGAGTCGCTGAACGGGGGCTTAAGCCAATACAGGGCAGCAAGCTGCATGTACGAAACCGGAGCAGGGTCCTGTCTCGAATCCATCAGCGACGGAGGGTTTCTGTTCCGCTTCCAAGGTGGGCCGCCTGGTTGGCAGCAGCAAACCCCTCCCAACCCAACCATCGAGACATCGGTGCTGGTCTCCAGAGACGGTGACCGCATCCTGGAGGTCACTTACAACGGAACGGTCCGGTAAGGGCACGATCCAGTTGACAGATCGGGGCACCATGATTCCGATGTAGGTGCACTATCTGGTTCTGCATGAATCTCCGTACCCTCTCGGCCATGGCCGTCATCACCGGTGCAAGCGTGATGGGCGCAACCCCCGGGCTTGCTCAAGACCCCATTCCAGCGTCGCAAGTGAGAGCGATCAACTTGGCCCGCAACACCGCCGTTGCCGAAAATGGTGGTCTCACCGTTTATCGCCCTCAGCCCTGCATGTTTCAAACCAGCACAGGAGGAGGAGATTGCCTGGTCAATCAGGACGCCAACGGATACACCTTTCAATTTCTGGGAGGCGTCCCAGGCTGGCCTGAAAACGGCAGTTCACCCACCACGGAAACGGAGATCCAGATTGCTCCAGATGGGCGCAGCGTGAACGAAGTTCTCTACAACGGATCACCCCGCTGATAGCTGCGCTTGAAAGGCCTCTGTCCATTCAAAAGATAGAGGCCAGCACTCTCTGTGGGTGAGGCTCAAGGCAATGGCTTTCTCTGCATAGGCCGCCTCATTAATAAAGAGTGGAACCAGTCCATCCGCTCCCTCATAGGGAACACAGCTGCCATCAGCCTTCTGAAAGAGCGGATCGCCGCCACACATGGGCTGCCAGTCCGAACCTTGTCGCTGAGGGTGGAGGAAGGCGTCTGGGGAACCGGATGGGGAGCGTGGGAGATCAAGACTCCCCAGATGGCGATGCACCACCAATTGCTTGGGATAGCGGGCTCGTCCGGCCAGCGCATCAGAGCAAGCCTCAAAGACGGCCTCGAGAGCCAGGCGCGTTTGCGTCAAGATTTTGTGATGACGCACCATCTGGGGGACGGGCCCCACTTCAATCACCAGGCCACAGGGCCAGCTCTCCACCAGAAATCCCTGCTGAGCCTGGTCTGCTTCATGGAGATACACCGGTAAGCCCAACCGCCCTTGAACAAGGGCGGCCAACGCCAAATCAGCAGGACGACGCCCATAGACCACCAGAGAGCTTCCCATCGCAGAGGTGGTGCTGTGGAGATCAATCACCAAACCACAGGCCTCGATGCCTTCAAGGCCGTAACGGCTCACCAGGTCAAAGGCACGCTGAACTTCGCGATCCACCTGGAACGGTGGATTCCGCTCTGAGCCAGCCTGCCGAAGAAGATCAGGCTGGAAGGAGCGATTGAGATCACGATCGAGGTAACGACAACCCTTTGCATAAGCATCGGGATTGCCAATCACCGGGATCACCTCGCATCCATGGGTCTGAATGAACTGGGGCTGCTGCTGCCACTGTTCCAGCAGCCAGGGAGCATTGATTTCATTCCCATGGGTTCCAGCCACGACAAGCACACGAGGGCTTGGCATCAACTCTCAGCAGCCATCAACAATCTGATGGAAGATACGTGCAAATGGAACAAAGATGGCGATCCATCCACTGATTGTGCGCGGCGCTCGCCAAGGATGGCGCTGGCAATGGCTTCGCTTGATGGGAGGGCTAGGCCCTGCCGATCAAGGTGGACACTATCGGCGCCCTGACAGCACACCGATGCAAACCCTCGTCTTAGAGGAGCAGGAGCTTGAGGCGAGAAACAGCAAGACAAAACCCCACCTGATCGTTGGCCGCAGTTGCCCATGGGCCCATCGTGTCTGGCTGGTTTTTCAACTGAGAGGACTCAGCGCAAGCATCAACCTGTTGAAGGCCGATGCCAATCACGACGAAGGACGTTGGCGACTGGAGCCAACCTGGCTCAGCTGCGACAGCCTTCTTGATCTTTACAAGCTGTGCGGAGCACCTCCCAGCTACCGAGCCACGGTGCCGGTCCTGGTCGATCCAGGTGCAAGCCCATCCGATCAGCCCCGATTGCTGGGGAATGACAGCACCCCCTTGAGCGCTGCACTGTGTTCGTGGCCAGCAGAGGCAACGGCACGCGATCTCGCCCCCAGCGAATTGCAACCTGCGATTGCGTCATGGCAGGAATTGATCCAACCCTCGATCAACGACGGCGTCTATCGCTGTGGATTTGCACGAAACCAAGGCGCCTTTGACCAAGCCAGCCAAGCCCTGTTCTCAGCTTTGGACCAAGTGGAGAAGAGCTTGCAAGCCCAAGGGCCATGGCTCTGCGGCGAGCAAATCACGCTGGCAGATGTGCGTCTTTTCCCCACATTGATCCGCTGGGAAATGGTCTACGCGCCCCTATTCGGTTGTAGCGCCAAGCCGCTATGGATGTTTCCAGCACTTTGGAGTTGGCGTCAACGCTTTTTTGCACTTCCTGGGGTCGGTGAGAGTTGCGACAGCCAAGGGTGGAAGCAGGATTATTTCGGAGCACTGTTTCCCTTAAACCCCAGCGGAATTGTTCCAAATAGCCCTGAGCTGAGCAGACTGATTGGGGCGGGAGTGGCACAACCGGAATGACAACCAACAGCAAGACAAGAGCAGAACAATCGGAACCAAGCTTTGAGGGAATGTATGGCCCCTATTGCATCACCCTTCAGGATCAGCGAGAGGTTCAGCTCTACCGAATCTGCTTGCTGGTGTGTGGATTGAGCTTCAGTGCAGGCCTCGGACAATGGATCCTCGTAGGGCCGCAGCTGGCGCCCCTATGGCTGTTGCCCCTTGCCGTATCACTTGGCCTGGCCTTGCGCTGGATTCACATCTATTTGCGCCCTCTCCACCAAGCCCTTCAATTGTTTTGGGCTGCTGGATGCATCGGCTGGCTGGTCTTAGCCATCCAGGCCGGTCCATCGGACATTTTCAACGCACTCGAAAGCCAGCGTCTTTGGACCCTGGCGATTGGCCCCCTCTTTGCAGCCCTGGCCGGCATCGGCTTCAAGGAGTTCTTTTGCTTCAGACGGCCAGAAGCCATCGGACTCACCCTGCTTCTGCCCGTTGCCCTGCTCGGTCACTTGAGTGGCCTGATTGCAGGGCCAACAGCCATCAGCATGATGGCGATTTCCTCCGCTCTTCTGGTGCTTCTTGCCTTGCGCAAATTTGGAATGGAAGCCGCCGCAGATGTAGGCGATAAGAGCGTATTTGCTTATCTGGAAGATCTGCGTAGGGCCGAGAGCACGTGAGCCTGATCAGTCTGATCGATGCATCCAAAGACTTCGGCATCCGCACGCTGTTTGCTGAACTAACCCTGCACATTCGAGAGGGTGATCGCCTGGGACTAATTGGCCCCAATGGGTCAGGGAAGTCGACCTTGCTGAAAGTGCTGGCCGGAGAGGAACCGCTTGGGGGAGGGGAACGACGCTGCTCGTCGCGGTTGAGAGTTGAGCTCGTGGGGCAAGAGAGCACCGTGGACCCAGGCCTCACCGTTCTGGAACAGGTGTTGGCAGGGTGCGGAGAGAAACGAGACTTGCTGCTGCGTTTCAGCGAACTCAGCGAAGCTGTTGCCGACAATCCAGACAACTCCGAGCTCCTAGCCGAGCTGGGGGTCCTGAGTCAAAGGATGGACGAATCCGAGGCGTGGAGCCTCGAACAACAGTGCCAGGAAGTGCTGCAACGGCTTGGGATCGCAGATCTACACAGCCCTGTGGAGGCTCTTTCCGGTGGTTATCGCAAACGCGTTGGACTGGCATCGGCCCTTGTGGCTTGTCCTGATGTCCTGCTTCTCGATGAGCCGACCAACCACCTCGATGCCGCAGCGGTGGAGTGGTTGCAAAGCTGGCTAGATCGCTACCCAGGAGCGGTCGTCCTCGTCACGCACGACCGCTATGTGCTGGATCGTGTGACCCGCAGGATCGTGGAGGTGGAGCTGGGGGAAGCGCGAAGTATTGACGGCAATTACAGCGCTTACTTACAGCGAAAAGCCGAGCAAAATCAGGCCGATGCCGCTGCTGCTGCGAAATTTAAAAGCGTGCTCCGACGCGAATTGGCTTGGTTGCGACAGGGACCCAAGGCCCGTAGCACCAAACAAAAAGCGCGGCTGCAGCGGATCGACGAAATGCAGACCGCGCCGACGAAACAGAGCCGCGCTCAGCTAGAGATGGCCAGCGTGAGTCGTCGGATCGGAAAAGTCGCGATCGAGGCGGACCAGCTTTCCGTCTCGGCGGATGGCAGCAAGGACGGGCCGTTTTTGCTCTCAGACTTCAGTTACAGCTTCAGCCCAGAAGATCGTGTCGGAATCATTGGCCCCAACGGCAGTGGCAAATCAACCCTGCTGGACCTCATTGCAGGACGTCGTCAGCCGACCTGCGGGTCCCTCCAGATTGGAGAGACCGTTCATCTCGGCTATCTCGACCAACACACCGATGTCTTGAGCGATGGGAAAGGCTTGGAGCGCAAGGTGATCGACTTTGTTGAAGAAGCAGCCTCAACAATCGACCTTGGCCATGAACAGCTCAGTGCCTCCCAGCTCTTGGAACGGTTCCTCTTTCCACCAGCCCAACAACACAGTCCCCTCAGCAAACTCTCTGGTGGAGAACGACGGCGCTTAAGTCTTTGCCGGATGTTGATTCAGGCACCCAATGTGTTGCTGCTCGACGAGCCAACCAACGACTTGGATGTCCAGACCCTGAGTGTGCTCGAAGACCTCCTCGAAGACTTCCGTGGCTGTGTCGTGGTCGTATCACACGATCGCTACTTTCTGGACCGCACCGTCGACCGTCTTTTCTGTTTTGAAAACGGGCGCTTGCAGCGTTTTGAAGGGAACTACAGCGAATTTCTTGATCACCGCCGTGATCTGGAGAAAGCGCAAAGCGAAGCGCTGGCAGCACAGGAAACAGCTCAACGCGCAGCAAAATCAACCTCTAAACGGGTCTCTCATCAAGACAACAAGCCGAAACGGCGCAGCTTTAAAGAATCGAAGGAGTTGGAGCGCCTGGACAGCGACCTTCCCGCCCTGGAGATCAGAAAACAGGAGCTGGAGGAGGCCATTGCTAGCGGCAGGGGCGATCTCAGCTCTTTGAGCTTAGAGCTGGCCACGTTGTTGGACTCGCTTCATGCCAGTGAGGAGCGCTGGCTGGAGCTCAGTGAACTCGAGCCATAAGCGCCCGCACCAACAAGTCCTTCCTCCATTTGAGGGAGGACAAACGTGTTGTTACGGATACCATTTCGCCTACAGCACTGGTGGATTTAGAGGAAACCGGTCGTAAAATATTTGTATTGCAACTGGCTTCACGAGCAGCCGATTCCATGAAATCCATCGACGAGCACATCAAGAAAGATCAAACAGAAATTGAAGCCGCTCGTGCTTCAGGCGATGAAGCAAAGGTGCGTCACCTGACGACAGAGCTGCAATCTCTTGAGGAATACAAAGAGCACAACCCTGAGGACAAGCACGATCCCACCTCACTTGAGCTTTATTGCGATGCAAACCCAGATGCCGATGAATGCCGCGTCTACGACGACTGAGTCGAACCAGCGTTCATTGGTCATGAACCTGCCCCCCAGGGCAGGTTTTTTTATGCCTTTCGATCCAGCCGCCAGCCCTAGATCCCCAATTCGCTCCAAACACGATCCAACAGCTGATTCAGTCCGCGACTCATCGCCGCCGAAATCAGCAGCGGTGTGCTCCCGCTGGCATCCGTGAGAGCGGAAACGATCGCATCTAGATCTTCTTCCTGAATCAGTTCCTGCTTATTAATGACCAGGATTCTGGGGCGCTCCACCAACCCATGCCCATAGGCCTCTAGCTCCTTTTCAACAACGCGTAGATCCAACAAAGGATCCTCGGCGCCGCCATCCACCAGGTGAATGAGCAGCCGGGTGCGCTCGATATGACGAAGAAAATCGTGGCCCAACCCCGCGCCCTGCGCAGCACCAGCGATCAAACCCGGAATATCCGCAAACACGGTGCCGTCGCCTGTCGGGCGGCGCACGACCCCAAGATTCGGGATCAGCGTTGTGAACGGGTAGTCGGCAATTTTTGGTCGCGCGGCAGATAGAACACTGATCAAGGTGCTTTTCCCCGCATTTGGGAGCCCAATAATCCCCACCTCTGCAAGCAGCTTGAGCTCCAGCTGCAAAGGCCATTCTTCGCCGTCGCGACCCTCCGTACATTTTTCTGGAGCACGGTTGCGATTGCTGAGGTAATGGGCATTGCCCAGTCCTCCCCGCCCACCAAACGCCACGGTGAGGCGTTCTCCATGGGTGGTGAGATCGCCAAGCACGATGCCCGTACTCAGATGACGAACTTCGGTGCCACAGGGCACTTTGATCACCAAGGGCGGACCTGAAGCTCCAGTGCAGCGATTGGGGCCTCCCCGTCGCCCATCGATCCCAGCGAACAATCGCTTGTATTTGAAATCCAAAAGGGTTTGCAGGTTGGAATCGGCCTCCAACACCACATCCGAGCCCTGGCCTCCATCACCACCGGAGGGGCCTCCCGCTGGAACATATTTTTCTCGACGGAAGGCCACGATGCCATCGCCACCACGGCCACCCCGCACGGAAATGCGCGCTTGGTCGATGAACTGCACAGCAAGCCTCAGTTGGGGCCAATTCCCAACCCTAGGATCGAAGAGTACGAGGACAAGAGCTTGGCCGGGGTTCGCTTTGAAGCACTCAGCAAGAACTATCCGGCCCGCGGGGGGGGCAAGCCTGTTGAGGTGATTCGCGATCTCTCCCTCAGCATCGCTGACGGCGAATTTCTAGTGCTCGTTGGTCCCTCAGGTTGTGGCAAAAGCACGCTTTTGCGACTCATGGCAGGACTGGAATCCCCGAGCTCAGGCGAGATCCTGGTGGGGGACCAACCCGTGTCTGGCCTGAGGCCAGCCAAGCGCAATGTGGCGATGGTGTTCCAAAGCTATGCGCTTTACCCCCATCTGAGCGTCCGCGACAACTTGGCTTTCGGCCTGAGGAGAAGCCAACAGCGCACGAGCTGGCAACAGCTCCAGGACCAACTTCACCGCAACACACGCCGTCTCCCTTCTCCGCTGAGAGTCCCTTCGCATCGAGAGCAACAGCTTGAGAAGCGCATCCAGGATGTGGCGCAATCTCTGGAATTGGATCAGCTCCTCGATCGTCGACCGAAAGAACTGTCTGGCGGACAAAAACAACGGGTGGCCCTAGGCAGGGCCATGGCCCGCAAACCAGAGGTCTTCCTGATGGATGAACCACTGAGCAATCTCGACGCCAAATTGCGCGGGAGCACGCGGGCGCGGATCGTTGACCTCCAGCGCCAACTCGGGACCACCACCATCTACGTCACCCATGACCAGGTGGAAGCGATGACGATGGGCCACCGCATCGCCGTGCTCAACCAAGGACATCTGCAGCAATTAGGCACTCCGATGGAGCTGTACCGCTGGCCTTCCAACTTGTTTGTCGCCCAGTTCATCGGCAGCCCGCCGATGAACGTGCTCCCCGTGCATGTTGGCTCTGGCGGCACACTGATGCTCGAGGACAGGCGCCTCAACGTGGAGGGACCGATCAGGACCCTGCTTCAGACCCTCGAAGGCCAACAATTGAGCGGAGGAATTCGTCCAGAACAACTCCATGTCGCACCAGCCACCAACCGAAACCTGCCAGCTGAGGTGAGTCACAGTGAGGTTTTAGGGAACGAACAACTGCTCACCTGCCGGTTGCTGGATGGCGACCACTTGGTGCAAGTCAGAGCCGATCCAAGCCTGAACGTTTCGATTGGAGGGTCCATTCATTTAGAAGCCGATCCGGATGGCTGGCGGCTATTTGATGAGGCTGGAGACGCCATCGCTCTCCCAACCCCACCACCAGCCGATACCGATGAGCCTCAACTCCCCCCGCTGAGCTGAGCTCAGCGATCAGCGCACCCAAACAACGCTGCAACCTGGACCACCATCTCCCTGATCGGCATCACCAACCCGTTCCACGTACGGGAGCGAATCGAGCCACTGACGCAAACCGCGCTTGAGGCGACCAGTCCCGATCCCGTGGATCACCCAAACCGGACCATTCGCACCACGGAGGAGCTCTTCCACAGCAGCTTCCGCTTCATGCACTCTCTGGCCGCGAACATCCACGGTGTTCCGCGAGGTACGCACCTGAGAGCCACCGACTCCTCGGCGCGCTTTCACCTGAACCACAGGTTTCTCAGGGGGTGCAGCTCGGCGGCCATCCAAGCTTTCCACCGCTTGAAGATCCACCATGCTGCGCATCACACCACAGCGCACACTCAGCTGCTGACCATCGTCTGACACCTCAAGCACCTCAGCCGCTTTATCGAGGGCAAGCAGGCGAATGCGCTCGCCCACAGAGGGGCGCCATTCAGGATGATGGCGACGCTCTGGAACGGAGCGATGGTTGGATTCAAGCTTGCGCAGCCTCTGACCGGCGCGGCGAGCGGTTTCACCATCCGCTTTCTGATCCCGCAGCCGACGAATCAGATGACGCACCTCTTTTTGACCATCGCGAATGGAGCTCTCCAAACGCTGACGTCCCAACTCCTGCTGCTGAGCTGAGTTTTTGCGTTGCTGCTCCCAACGCTGAAGGAGCTCCTCATGCAGCAATTCGGTGCGAGCCAAAAGTGCCGCCGCATCTTCAGCCGCGGCCTGTTGGCGTTGCCTCTGCTCTTCTAGGCCGCGAATCACAGCGTTGACATCACCATCGCCACTGGGCTTCAGCAATTGCCTGGCTTGTTCAATCACATCGCTGTCAAACCCGAGACGCGTAGCAATCGCTAAGGCATTGCTCCGTCCTGGAATCCCCCAAAGCAGCTGGTATGTCGGCGAAAGGGTATCGCTATCAAAGGCCACGGAGGCATTTTCAAAGCGTGAATCGCTGTATTTGAGAGCTTTGAGCTCGCCAAAGTGAGTGGTCGCGATGGTGAGCCGGGCGCAATTGGCCAAATTGCGCAGCAACGCAATCGCCAGGGCTGTGCCTTCACTCGGATCCGTGCCGGCTCCCACCTCATCCAGCAGCACCAATGCGGGAGAGGGTCCAGAGGCGATGGATTGAAGGATGCTGCCGATTCTTTTTACATGACCGCTAAACGTGGACAAACTTTGCTGAAGCGACTGCTCGTCGCCGATGTCGGCAAGAACCTGTGCACACCAAGGCAGTGAGGGACTTCCTTTGCAGGGAATCCACATACCGGCTCTGGCCATCAAAGCCGCCAAGCCAATGCTCTTCAAGGTCACTGTTTTGCCACCGGTGTTGGGTCCTGTGATGGCCACAACACGCAACTGCTCCGACACCTCAACGCTCACGGGCACCACAGGGGCGCCCCCCTCCTTGCGCTGCTGCCAAACCAGCAGTGGATGGCGGAGCTCGAGAATTTGAAAGGGGGCATCAGGTTGAGCGTCAAGCCGGGGTGGGACGGCACCAAGCCACTGTCCATACCGCCCTCTCGCCAAGGCCAGATCGAGCTTCAACAACACGGCCATCAAACGAGCGATCGCATCGTTTTGCTCGGCAACGGCAGCGCTGAGCTCCGCCAAGACCCGACGCTCCTCTTCTCTGATCCGACCATCGAGAGCGGCAAGACGATTGCCAAGACCGATCACCGTCTTCGGTTCAACGAAAACAGTGTTTCCAGACGAAGAGCTGTCGTGAACCATTCCTGGACATTGGGAGGCGGCACCAGCCTTCACCGCCAACACCGGTCGACCATGGCGTTCCGCAATGACGGCGTCTTGCAACAGGGATGTCCAGCGCCGCAGAACCGCCTGCAAACGATCACGCCGCTCCTGCCGAGCGACCTGCCATTGGAGGCGCAACTCTTCCAACGATTCACTCGCTCGATTCGCAACGCGCCCACCCTCTTCCAAGGCAAATTTCAACCGCTGCTCAAGCTCCGGAAGCGTCGCCACGTTTTCCAGCAGAGCCGAACAGTCAGGCCTTAAGTCAGGGTCATCGATCTGACGGCGAAGACGTCGGGCGGCTGCAAGGGTGTGAGCCACAGACAACAACTCCTCTCCTGACGCTGTTCCGCCTTTGCAGCAGCGAAGCAAGACCATCTCGAGGTCAGACACCCCTTGAAAACTCAATCCGCCATCGAGGAGCCCATCCAGGCTTGCGAGCTCGATACTTCTGGCTTGATAGGTCAGCGTGGTTTCCAGGTCAGCGGGAAGCTGACCCTTCAAGCAGTGTTGGCGCCCTTGTGGAGTGTTGGCAAACGTTGAAAAGTGCTGGCACAACCTGGGCCACTCCAACAACTCCAATGTCTCTTCCAAGATCGAGACCGGAGGAGGCAGCGAGGTGGTGCGGGGTTCAGATGTCATCAAGAGAGACCCGCCGATGCCTCCACCTGGTTGGAGGGGATACCACCGGGAGGTTCGTACAGCATCTCGAGCCAGTTCCCATCTGGGTCCCGGAAGTAAAACGAAGCCGTTCCATCTCTGTGGTCATGCACAGCGCCAACGCTGACCCCAGAGGCTTTTAAGTGGTCGTGGACCACATCAACCTCGGCCCGATCGCGAAAGTGAAAGGCAAAATGCGGCCCTGCCGCTTTGTAGCTGGGTCCAAGGAGGGCTAACCCATCTCGACTGTCTCCCGCCTCGAGATAACACCAGTCATCCGCCTTCCAAACCAAGCGCATGCCGAGATCACAGTAAAAAGCGATCGCACGTGACAGATCCTGCACACGGATGGCAACGTGGCCGAGGCGCTTTACCGCTGGCATAGGTGCAGTGAAAGAAGACGGTCATTCTGGTCTGTCAATCGCCATCTGTGAGGGACTCCATGACCGAGACCGTCTACGGCATCGCCATCTTCAGCACGTCCGAAGCCACTCGGCAGCATCACAGGCGTGATAGGTGAGGATTAAATCGGCACCTGCTCGCTTGAAGCTCAGCAAGGTCTCCAGAACCACAGCACGTTCATCAATCCAGCCACGTTCGGCGGCCGCTTTCACCATGGAGTATTCGCCACTGACGTTGTAAGCCGCGATTGGAAGCTCTGACTCATCCCGAAGACGGCAGATGATGTCTAGATACGCCAAGCCTGGCTTCACCATCATGATGTCGGCACCTTCTTGTTCATCAAGCTGAGCCTCCGTGATGGCCTCGCGCGCATTGGCCGGATCCATCTGATAGGTGTCTTTGTTTTTAGGGATCACCTTTTCAGTGGTCGCGCGAGGAGCCGAATCCAGCGCCTCGCGGAAGGGGCCGTAATAGGCGGACGAATACTTTGCGGTGTAGCTGATGATGCCGACGTGCTCGAAGCCCGCGTCATCAAGGGCTTCACGAATGGCGCCAACGCGTCCATCCATCATGTCGCTGGGTCCAATCAGGTCGGCCCCTGCCTCCGCCTGCATCACCGCTTGTTTGCACAGCTGGTCGATGGTTTCATCGTTCAGCACGATGCCTTCTGGGCTCACAATCCCGTCGTGGCCATCACAGGAGTAAGGATCAAGGGCCACGTCGGTCATGATCGCCATCTCGGGGACATCCCTCTTGAGCTGACGAATCGCCCTGGGGATCAAACCGTTGGCATTGAAACTTTCTGAACCGTCTTCACTTTTGAGGCCTTCCGCCACCTTCGGGAAGAGAACCACACAACGAATCCCCAGATCCCAGGCTCGCTGAACCTCCGCACTCAAACGATCGAGACTCCAGCGATAGGCACCTGGCATCGCACCGATCGGCTCAACTTCCGCCCCTTCGTGCACAAACAGCGGATAGATAAAATCAGCTGGAAGCAATTGGTTTTCGCGCACCATGGCCCGTAGGGCCGGAGAGCGACGCAAACGGCGCGGGCGATAGGTGATCTCCATTAATGCGGTCGGACGACAGATGGGGAAATCGTAAATCCCGCCTTAAAGGCTGGCGTTCTGAATCCACTGTTGCCGGAGGTTTCCGTCTCGGCTGCTCTGAAACTGTTCCAGAAGCTGACGCTGTTCGTCTGACCACTGCTTAGGCCACTGAAGGGAAAGGGTAAGCAACAGATCTCCACGACCAGACTTCCCTGGCCAGCCTTTTCCGCGCAAACGAAGGCTTTTTCCAGGCGCCGTGCCAGGGGGAATGGTGACGTCTGCCTCGCCATCGGGGGTCATGACCTTGACCGTTCCACCAAGGGCGAGTTCATCGAAAGCAACGGGCAATTCAGCGCGCAACTGATCGCCATCCAGCGTCCAGATCGAATGGGGTTGAACCTCAATCACCAAATAGAGATCCCCTCGACGCCCCGTGCCCGGTTGAACATTTCCCTTGCCCTTAAGCCGAAGCTTCGAACCACTTTTCACCCCAGCTGGGATCCGCACCTGAACCCGTTCATCGTTCACAGACAAGGTGCGCTCCCCCCCTCGAAACGCCTCCGAAAAAGTCACCTTGACCGTTGCTTCCGCATCAAGGTTGAGAGCGGCTCTCGATCCACCGCGGGGGAAACCGCCGCCAGGGAAACCACCCCCAGGGAAACCGCCTCCATAACCAGCCGGACCAGAGCCAGCTCCAACCCCACCACCGAAGCGGCCCAGGAGGTCATTAATGAAGTCGTCAAAGTTGCCGTAGCGTCCAAAGTCAACGTCAACTCCGGCGGGGCCTGAGCCACCACCAGGCATGCCTGCCTGGTTCCAATATTGGCCAAATTGTTCGTAGCGACGACGCTTCTCAGGATCAGAAAGCACCTCATAGGCCTCGCTCACTTCTTTAAAGCGCGCTTCAGCGTCCTGATCATCCGGATTCACATCGGGGTGATATTGACGAGCCAACTTGCGAAAAGCACGCTTCACCGTATCGGCGTCGGCACTGCGTTCCACACCCAGCACTTTGAAGTAATCGCGGTAGCCACTGCCGGCCATGGAATTCATCAACCCTTGGGGCTGCGCATCAGATCCAATCGCCAGTTTCGTCCGTGGATGCGGACCGGAGCAATGGCGGGATGCCCGAACGGCATACCTTTCTTAGATTTGAACCATGGTTGAAATCAACAAGCTTTGGCCAGTGATGGCAGCACTGGCAGCGCTCGTTCTGCCAGTTCCCGTGGCAGCGGCGCCCAATCCATCAGAGCTCGCAGAGCATCTCAAAGAAAGTAAGGCGTTGTACTACGGCTCCTGGCGCTGTCCTGCCTGCATCACCCAAAACCGGATGTTCGGCGATGCAGCCGTCAAACTTCCCTATGTGGAATGCGCGAAACCCAAGGAACTTCCGATTCAGGCGGCAGCCTGTCGAACAGCAGAGATTCGTGCCTATCCCACCTGGATTCTTGAAAACGGAGAGCGCCGAGAAGGCGTTCAAACCCTGGAGCAACTCAAGGTGTGGTCATCCATGCCAGCCCGTCCGTAATCCATGGCGCGTCCAAAACTGGCCTTAGTTCACGGCTTCAGTTGGAGGCACTGGAGAGGCGACTTACTGGGGGGGCTCACCGCAGCCGTCGTGGCCCTTCCCCTAGCCCTTGCATTTGGAAACGCAGCGCTGGGGCCTGGCGGGGCTATTTACGGGTTGTATGGGGCCATCATTACGGGCTTCTTGGCCGCTCTCTTTGGCGGTACCCCTGCACAAGTTTCAGGTCCAACAGGACCGATGAGCGTCACCGTTGCCGGTGTGATTGGAACACTCGCAGCCGTTGGAATCTCTCGGGAGCTTGGAAGCAATGAGCTACTCCCGCTCGTGATGGGAGCCGTCTTAATCGGCGGGCTCATTCAGATTCTGATGGGGGTTTTGCGCCTTGGTCGCTATATCACCCTGGTTCCTTATTCTGTAGTGTCAGGCTTTATGTCTGGCATTGGGGTCATCATTTTATGCCTACAAATCGGACCCTTATTAGGAATTAAAAGTCAGGGCGGAGTCATTGCTTCACTCGGGACAGTCTTTGGCCAATTCACTCCTAACACGGCTGCATTACTGGTTGGGGTGTTGACACTGGCAGTGGTTTTTTTAACCCCAAAAAGGCTCAGCACCTGGGTTCCCTCACCATTGATTGCATTGGTGGTGATCACGCCTCTGTCCATGCTGCTCTTTCAAGACGGAATCCCCAGAATCGGAACCATCCCAGAAGGTGGATTGAATTTCAGCCTGCCTAACCTAAAAGATCACTTACCCGTCTTATTACGCGCAGGACTTGTGCTGGCGGTTCTCGGTGCCATTGACTCCCTTCTGACATCACTTGTGGCCGATAACATCAGCCAAAGTCGTCACCACTCCAACCGGGAGCTGATAGGTCAAGGCATTGCCAATAGCGTTGCTGGACTGTTCAACGGTTTACCTGGTGCCGGGGCAACGATGCGAACGGTCATTAATATCAAATCAGGGGGTCGAACGCCTATCTCAGGGATGGCGCATTCGGTGTTTCTGCTTGTGCTTCTACTGGGTGCAGGCCCGTTAGCCGAGAGCATTCCAGAAGCATTATTGGCAGGAATCCTCATCAAAGTAGGCCTAGACATTATTGACTGGGGATTCCTCTTAAGGGCCCACCGTCTCTCCATCAAAACAGCACTCGTGATGTGGGGCGTTTTGCTGATGACCGTGTTCTGGGATCTGATTGGAGCGGTCCTTGTTGGAATGTTCGTAGCCAACCTTCTAACCATTGAATCAATAACAACGCATCAACTGGAGAGCATGAATTCAGAGGACAGCTCTCAGCTCGACCAAGAAGAGCAGCATCTCCTCAATCGCTGCGGTGACGCACTCATGCTGTTTCGCTTGCAAGGGCCACTGAGCTTTGGAGCCGCGAAAGGAATTAGCGAACGTATGACCCAAATCCGGCAGTACAAAATACTTTTGCTGGACGTCACAGATGTTCCGCACCTTGGAATCACGGCCACCTTGGCCATTGAAAGGATGGTGGAGGAAGCGGAGCACCACGAACGCCAAGTGTTAATTGCCGGTGCCAACGCAAAGGTCAAAGCCCGCCTGAAGCAATTCCGCATTCATGAACTCACAGGAAGCAGAAGAGACGCTCTGGCACACGCAGCTCAGGAACTAGACCCGAACTAAGAGGGCCAAGGCATTCAGCGGCGGTCAGTATTTATACTCGATACAAAGACTGTGTAACCGCGAGCACACAGCCGATGGAAATTGTCTGCAGAATATTCATACTTCTTAAATTTCAATGGAAATCCTCACCGCGCTTGCCATCGCTCCATTCCTAGCCGCGCTTGTCCTAGGAGCCAGAGAGGCCGAGCTCGACGAGCAAAGCAACCGATAAAGGCATTCTCAATCATTTACGTGCAGAATTAAACATCAACCTTTACCCAAATCGATCACAGCAAAATAACATTCATCGATTTAAAACTTTTACATTTTTAGCACTTACAACCATTCACCATAAGTGATCGAATCGCATGTAGTCGAAATCAATCTTTTTTTAAAATATTTATAAAAACAATTGAATAATGAATTAAACCCTCCAAATAATAGACGCTCTACGATCAAAAATCGGCAACACGGAAGATCAAAAGAAAACTTGTCCAGACATCCAATGGCCGTAGGGTCTCGATGAAGCCTCAGCAAACGCCAAAAACATCGTGACGCCAATGCCGAGAAGGGTGATCGAAATGCCACTCATGATGGCGATATCGTACAAAGCGCGTATCTCAGAAGCGCTGCGCCCAGGAAGGGAAGAACGTCGAGCCATTCACCTGAACAACAAACTACAAATTAGTTATGAAGCATCAGAGAGAAGAAAACAGCTTTCATTGATGAAGCTCATCAATTCGTTTCACGGCGCAACATGGCGTGCCCAATGTTGCTGAAAAGGAAAGACTTAGCGCAAAGGAACCGGCTGTATTACAAACTTACGCACCTGGATTCAGCACAGACGATATCAGAGCCTCTTTTATCGAACAGGCGGATAGCAGCGCTGCCAACCCGCCTCACGCATGGTGTCCCAGGTGTCGACGGCCTGATGACGAAGCATCCGACGACGCGATAGGGGGACTGGCGGATAGGGCGGTTTCCACTGAAATGTCCTTAACGCGATCAATTCGCCATCAGCAGAGTTGCCAGCAGACTGGAAATGCACAAGCTGCTGTTGAAGCTCGTTAGAGAGCCAACCCTCACCACCAGGGATGTCTGGCAGGCGTTTTGAGTCCGGTCGGAGACGAGGCATAAGTAAATTATGACAGCCTCAAACCAAAATTGTCAGAATTAATGATGAATAACAGATATTTGTTCTGATTCAGGTGCAAACCAACTGAACCACTAGAAGCGTTTACAAACCAAAAGGAATCGGAGTGGCAAGCCAGCTCAGCGAATCACAATGGGTGTCCCCACCTCAACCTGATTAAAAACTTCAATAACGTCACTATTCAACATTCTGATGCAGCCCAAACTTGCAGCAGCCCGAAGGTGGACCCAGCGTGGCCAAGCCGTTCCATGAACGGCGTAAACCTTTCCATCTGAAGCCGCCTTAAGATAAGGCATAAATCGAACACCCACTGGATCATTAGGCCCAGCAGGGAAAACCTTATGATGAGACTTTGAATAATAAGTAGGATCTTTTACTTTTTTCAGAATGCTATAAACACCGGGAATCGTGGGGGTTTCAGGGGCGCCGATCGCAATTGGATATCTCTTGATAACAGTTCCTGAGTCTTTGAGCCAAAGGTAACGCTCTTTAAGGCTCACCTCAATCTCAATCTCAGCTTTTGCTTCCACTGAAGAGATGCCGGTTAGGGCAATGGAGCCCAAAGAAGCAGCCAAAAATACATTTAAAAGAGACCTTGGCGAAAGCATTGGGCCACACAAAAAAGTTCAAGTATTCTACATCAATTAACAGCTAAAACGCAGCAGACCAGACCAAGAAGCATTGGATAACAAGAATTACGATTCAACCGCTTGATCACCCTCTTCCAAACTCTTAGAATCTTCAATTTCTTTGAGAATTCTTTTATAGATGCTTGCAATCACCACTCCATCAGCATTTCGCAAAACAACAGAGTCGATACCAACAGAGCTTTTGGACAAATCCACCTCATCTTCATGCTTGATTTTCTCTTGAGATATTGCAAATTCGATTGCTGGCTTAAATGAAAATGAACTCGTCATCAAGCAGTTGCGACTGCGACCAAGCTGACAGGCCAACAGAACACTGGCAGCAAATACGGTTTTACTTAAGACAGCAAAGGGCCAGGCCGCCAAGTTAAGCAGCCAAACATCAATCAGAGAGAAGGACAGATGGCCACAGGCTTTTGGTGGATCAAGCTCTCAAGAGATGGCCGTATCAAACCGACTGATTCCAGCTGAATTCCCTGACTCACGGTGGAAGCGTCAAAAATGGGCAGTTATGCCTATCGCCTTAGGGATACTCGGCTCCCTAGAACGATTGAGTGATATTCCCAAGCAATGAAGCTCGATAGTGCAAACGCCCAACCGATGGGAAGCCTGATCCACGATGGAACTCACACACCCTTCCACGCCCTTGCCTGCCCCTTGAATCCCCGCATGGTTCGAATCGGCAAAAAAAGATAATCGGCCGAATCTTGATTGGGGCAATGACTAAAAAAGCAAGACATCAGCATTGCCACCGAACGGCTTGATCGCGCCAGACGCGCTGAGCCAATCAAATCCCCTTAAACAATAAAAAACCCCGTATTAACGGGGTGGATCACAACGATCAGGGCGACGTTAACGCGCCAGAGGAGCCAGCTTCGTAGGCGAAAGATGCGCGGAGGTGTAATCGATGCCCTCTGAATGGGCAGCAAAACAACGCTGAGCATCTTGAAGACGTTGCGCCTTCAGCTCTTTTTCTTTGATCAGGAGGAGGGTGTTCATGGGAACGACCGACAGCGCCTCAAACCCCGTTGCTTGTTTGAGATCGAACTGCGTCCCCTCATGGGGACCAACGTGATCTGAATATAAGGGAAAAGGCAGGGTTAGCAAAGCCATGAACCGAACCTTCAATGGCGTAACAACCGTTCCTTCCTCAAACCCCATAGCTGGGGAGATAAACCCGCCACAGATAGCCACGGACCCATACCAAACGGCGCTCCACTCCCATCACCGCGGGGTTGGCTTGCATCTGTATCCGTGAACACTGAGCAGGCCCCTGAGATACTTGGTGCTGAAGGCGGGAGCAGCTCAAGTGGCAGGAAAGTCTGGCTTCACACAAAGCGAATTTGAAGAAATCAAACGCCTCTACGTGGAAGAGGGAAGAACCTTTTCCCAGATCGCCAAAGTCATCGGCAAAGGTAGCGAAAATTCGGTACGAAATTCTTTGTCAAAAGCGCGTGTCAATCGCGCTTCTACTGGAGAGAGGAAGCTCGAAAGATTTAAATCTGGACAGAAATATGGAAACATCACTCTACTCACAAGGCTCGTAAAGTCCAAAAAGCTTAGATACCATGTAGCGTGTGATTGTGGCTATGAATTCGACATTGATCCATACTTCCTGACACTTCCTGATGACCACAAAAACAGCATCTCACAATGTCAGAGATGCCGAGCAGGAAAGTAAAGATATCAATCCCAACAAGGTATTCCAGTGCTGCTGAATCACATCAAATGGAGACGGAACGTAGCCCGATCTACTTGACGAATATTGGCCTCAATCGTTGTCCGGCCGAGACGCTTATGCGCTGTATACCGATGGCAGCCATTAAATCCATAGAACCTACCCTCAAACTCAATGAGATCGATAGGTTCTTGAAGCCCAATCTCCTTGATGCTTCTGATCAGATCATCAACTTTACTTTCATCAATCACACTCTCATGAGGGCGGTTAATGGATTCAATCGGAACGGCTACTCGCTTTTTCATGATGAAGCAGTTGGTGAGAATGAAGCGATCGGTAGCGCTATCACCGCCGAGATCGAACAAAAGCAAACAAGTTGTTGACCTTTTTGAGCAACTGTTGAAGAAGGCCGGGCTGCTGAGGTCCGCTTGGTCGTTGCAACACCATGGTCTCCAGCTCTGGACCTTCGGATTGAAACCCATCAAAAGCCATCAAGGCTTCGCCAGCCCCTTCCAGGTCATGCTCAAGAATGCGCTGATTGACCTGAGGGCTGTGGTGCGAGCGGTTGCGAATGGAAGACATTCTCTACTCCTGATCTGACTCCTTTCTGTCTGAAAAGCAAGAGAAAAGCAAGTGTAGCGAGATGCTTCTTTAAGTAATCTTTAATCAGCTCACAGAGGAGCTGGATATCCAAATCAGGAGTGAAACCTATCCCAATGGCCGATATGAATCACATGAGAATCATCTGAAGCACATTGATTCATCGATCACCCAATCAAAACTTCCTGGGATAGGGAGTATTACCCGCAAGCTCCACGTTCACTGCCTTGCAAATGTTCATCATTGCCGCAAGCCCAAAATTCACACCCATCGGGCCATCAATGAAATCCTGAAACTGCTCAGAAGTAATGCCCTCACGGACTTCCCAAATACAGAATATGGGACCTTCAGCAGACGTTGGACAAAAGGAATGATTAAAGAATCCAGCCTCTAAGTTTTTGACAACGGCGTCATCCCATCCACCACCAGGAGCCATGGCTGCCTGCGCAGCAGCCCACCAATCCTGGGCTTTTCCATGGCGAAACTCATGCTGGACATGGAAGAAAGTAGAAGCCATACAAAATAATTTTTGAACACTAATCGTACTCAAGCCACTTTTTCAATACAAAGAGGTCAGAGAATTAACACGCAATGCTTTAGCAGCACTTACATGCCATCATCGACAACACCGGAGCGACTGTCACAACGCAAACAAAAAGAGTCAGAGAGAGAGTGCTTAAATCAATGAACAAGTTTTTGCCCCATGGAAACCACCATCTGGACCTTTAGCTTGAGCGTTCCCTTCGCAGAGTGGGCTGCAATTTATGACAGTGAAGATGTAAGCAAAATGCACAAGGCAGTTGGGTTAACGTCACTATTTCGTGGCGTTAGCAAGAGCGATCCATCCAAGATCTGCGCCATTCAGCAAGGACCCGTTGGTGTTGCCCAGAAGATCTTTGATGACAACAAAGAAATGATTCGTGGCAGCGGCCACATTATTGAAAGCACGGTGATTAGCACCTATGCAGAAGAATAGTTGACGAAAGACTTGTGGACAGCGACAAACATGACTTGCGGTATCAACAAGCTCATCACTGCGACTGGACGGCAATAAAAATCCCCGCTTATCGCGGGGGTAATGAATCAAGAGCCTTGGATTAGTGATTCCTCGGCTCAACGTGAATCCTGCAGGCATCTGACTTAGCCAGTTCTGCGTCCGCAGCACAAAGCCGCCTCATAAGATCGTCCTTATCAAATTCAGAAAGCGAGCCATCAGAGGCCCACTTAAGACACGTTCTGCCAAGGCAGTTCTTGGCAGGTTTGCCTCCAGAAGATAGAGCCATAACGCAATTCGCGATGGGAAACTCGCCTAGCTCTCTCGAGCATGCATGGTTCACACCGAGAGTGCTTCAGAGGTGTGAGAGAGCAGCCCACCTGCGGCAGATGTGGGAGTGCCCTTTCATGATTCTTCGCTTCCGACACCTCTGGGAATCCAGAAACCAGGGGTCAAGCCGCATGCTTCAAACGTCAAGACGAAGTGTCGGGCTTTGATGAGCAACTGGGGCGAATGTTCCAGGTGATGGACCTTCTGGCTCCGATTGGAGTGCCCCCCAGCTTGCTATAGCCGGGATGAAGGGCGTGTCCATGGATGGTGAGAAAACTCGTGGAGCAGGTGCTTAAGAGGCCAGGCAGCTTCTTACTTTTGCTGGGGGGGAGTGTTTGCCATGCTTGGCACCTCCGATCTCGATGAAAGTATTCTCCACCCGATGAGCATTTTCTGCATCGGTTTAAACGCGCATTGCCTTCTGAACAGAAACAGCCGAGGATTGCAGAAGCATGCCAAGAACGCAATCACAGCAAAGTTCAAACAAATATCCTTTTAAGAAGCATTCGAGGAAGCAACCATCACGACCTGCTTTAGAAATTTTGCTTACGCAGGTCTAACTCCAACGTGCTTCAGAAAAGCCGAAGCCAAAATCCAACTCAAGTGCGATCCACACTTGTCATGAGTGGCCTACTTGCGGTTCAGGTACTTCCAGCCTGCCCAGATGATCACAGCGAGAACAATCCACCCCAAAAATGCACGCAGGAGCACGACACCAATCAAGAGCACCACTGCCGTGCCAGCGGTATTTTTAACGATGGCCTTGCTGCGATCAGACATGTACTGCCAGCGAGGAATCAGAGCCATGAAGTCACTTAACGACAAAGCCACAGTGCCAGTGGTAGGCGTTTCTGTCACGTTTGAGTAGGAGCAGCGATCACCGGCATCCTCACGAGTGTCTTAAGCAGCTTCGATGCACCTGTGCTGAAGGGTGGCCTCAGGTTGGATGGACATGACGGAGCGATCCGTCTCACAAAAAACTCATCGCCCCTTGCTAAGGCGGGAAGCGGAGTCACCCCGATCAAGCGCAGGGTCAGGAAAGATCGCCATGGCTACCTTCAAGATGATCATCCCCACAGCCATGACCTCTTCATCCAGGCTTAGAGACGTGCACGTTTTTCGGATGTCAATGCCGGAACACGAATGCCCCTGGGGACTGAAAGCGATTGCATTAATGGAGAAGCAAGGGATCAGCTTTGAAGACCATCGATTAACAAGCCGAGAGGAAGTCAACACCTTCAAAGCTCAACATGGCGTTGCCACAACGCCACAGATTTTCAACGGCGATGAACGAATAGGGGGTTATACAGAGTTGGCCGCCATGCTCGGAGAAGAAGCTCAGGGAGCTGAGTATTCCTACATGCCAGTGGTAGCAGTCTTCGGAACTGCACTTCTGATCTCACTGGTTCTGGAAGGCAATGTGATCCAACACTTCATGGGGATTTCCATCTGCACACTGGCAATGCTCAAGCTCATTGATGTGGAGTCCTTCGCGGCCAGTTTCGTGAAATACGACCTGGCCACAAAACGATGGCGCCTATGGGGCAAGCTCTATCCGGGAGTGGAACTACTGATCGGGCTTGGTTTTTTAATGAAACCGCCGCTTCCAATGGCAGGGTGGATCGCACTGATTGTTGGTATCCAGGGAATGATTTCAGTCCTCAAAGCGGTTTACATCGACAAGCTCGCTTTGAACTGCGCCTGCGTTGGAGGGAATAGCAAAACACCCCTAGGAATCATCAGCTTCACTGAATATGCAATGCAGACCCTGATGGGCATCGCTGTCGCCTTCCAATTAGCATTTTAAACTTCTCGAAAAACACATCAATACACAAACAAATCGATAAAAAAAGCAATATGGTCTTGCTATTACAGAAAATATAGCCAGCTTCAAAGCTAGTCTTTAGAAGCAGATGAACGTCAGCAAGTCACTAAAACCAATCATTTCGAGGAATCACTCTTTCTGCCCAATGAAGGCTATTAGCAATGCCAACCTATTTCACAAGCGTCTTCGCCAAAGAACGAAGGGAATGATAGTAACCAACATTAAAACACTATAGACAGCGGATGGGAGACTAAAGCGACTTAAACCACCTTGAACAAGCTCCTCACTGATCAGCGAACCAACAACAATACCTATCGTGCCATTTTGAAACCCAGCCTCTACAGAAAGGGAAGTAATCTGAGATTTCTTTAAACGCAGCAAGTGACCAACAAACAAGCCAACCGCTAGCATGATCACATTAAGCAGCAGCAGAATTGGGCCCAAAACAGGGAGATTTGCGATAAAAACATTCCACTGGCCAATCAATACTCCAATCAACACTGCCACAAACAAACCATTGGATATTTGACTGCTTGGCTGCTCCCAACGAGACGCTTGCATCGGGCTGCATTGGCGAAGCAAAACACCGATCAATACAGGCAATGTTGACAAAGAAAAAACTTTTAAACTTAAAGGGAGTATTGACAACTCAATGCCTTGTTGTGGAACAAGAACGGGTGCTGTAACACTCAACACAAGAGGAAGAGTTACAGCCGTAACAAGACTAGCCAGTGCGGTGTAAGAAATGGAGAGTGCTACATCTCCACGAGAAAGCTTAGTCATAATATTCGACGTTATTCCACCCGGACAGCAACTCAAAATCATGACACCAAGGGCAAAATCACCTTGCAGTCCAAACGCCCATATCAATACAAAAGCAATCGCTGGAAGCAGCAAGAGCTGAGCAAGTGCTCCAGCAATCAAGGCCTTTGGCTGCTGAAATGCGAATCCAAAGTCTTGCGGCGTTAGAGAAAGCCCCAAAGAAAACATAATGAAAGCAAGACTTCCAGTAAGAAAAAGTTCAATCACAATTGGGCCAATTCCAAGCTAGCCGAGAATAATCCATAGACATGCTCCCGCAGCACCAGCCTGCTCAGCATCAATGCTGCGAAAATCAAGAAACTCTAAAAAGCTTTTTCAACCTGATCCTTAATTTGAATAGGGCCAAAATTTGTTACTACTCAGACAGATATTGAATCCAAAAATCTAGAGAATAACGGATGCGGTGGATCGCTTGAGGCATAGGGTTATCCCAGGCATGTTTTTTCGGAATACCAGGACCGTACCCAGGCTCCGCTCCGTTGATTCCCCTCTGCTGCGGTTTAAAGCCCGACTAATCTTTAAAGATACACAATGATGAGCTTTCGGTGGAAGCCACAGACTCAGTACTGATGATGCGCCACGTTCATGAGCACGGCTTCCAGGCTGATGGCTGCACATGGCAATTAGCCAAACAACAAGGGAATAGAGCAATCCGAGGAATGGGCTCTAAAAAGTTCGCTAAGGCTGTTCAGGAGCTTGTCTCTCTCGGCTATGGGGTGGTGAAAATCGAAAAACCTCTTACTTACCGCTCTCTGAAGGAGATGGCATAAAAAAAGGCCAGCTTCCACGCAGACCTTTTGAGTGATTGAAGACCGCTCCCTCAAGCGACGTTCGTTTGCAGATCCCGTCCGAGGAACGCTACACATATAGTAACAGGCTTGTAAAGCTTTGTAAAGCTCACTGCTCTTGGGCTTGATTCAACTTGTAGATGTTGAGAGCGAAGCAGGCGGTCCCGAAGCTCACAAGAAGCACGAGAAGATCTTGGGTGTTCATGGGTTGAACCGGTAAGGAGTGTTCAGAAGGGGACTCAGTTTTGAGCTGATTTTGCTTTCTTCACGACTGGCAGATCGGAAGGCTGGGCAAGGATGTACACCACGGCAGCGGAGACAATTCCGGTGAAGGCGATCAGGCCAAAGATGGCGGTTGAGTAGTCGGTCATCAAAAGCGCTCGTGAACTTATGTAACGGACCCTAGAGGTTTTTGTAACGGGTTGCAAAGGTCGCACGCCTCAGGCTGATCGTTGCAGCGGGCATCACAGCAGCGGTTGATGCAGGTCATCAGCTCACTGCGATAGCAGGTGGCATCCCCATGCGACCGTCAATCCCATTAGAGGCAAAGCCTCGATGAGCGAAACAAACAATGTTGAACGACCAAGAGAGGGCTTCAGCAACGATGACCACAAAAAACAAGCTATTTGCTTCTTCTATCCCCCACCATGGATGAGATCTTGATTGCCTAGGATTTTGAAAAATGACAGGCAATTCCAGCACAAACGAGAAGCGGAAAAAATTGCTCTCTGCCATTACGAGCGAAGTATTAATAGAAGAATGACCGTTATTCCATCCAAAGTTTTTTGAAAGCATAGGGAGCAGATTCACGCTGCTCCATAGATGCTTCACGAATGAAGGTGATGCAAGCATTTGAGCCATCAAACTGCTTGTTATTGATGACCATTTCCATCGCAGCATTTAAGCTTTTCCCTTTTTTTAATCCTGCATCAAGAGTTTTTACAGCACCATCAGGATCGCACTTACCAAGCTTCAGTGGTTCTGTGTCTTTGGCATGGCTTGTTGGAATGACACCGACAGACAGGATGAAGCTCAAGAACAACAGATTGATCAACGTCATCGTCCTATCGCTCATAACAATGAGTAAAGCATTAATCTCTTGAAATTTCCGCCCTGGGATATGACAAAAGATGCATGAGGGAAGTAAAACCGTTAAGCCCTTGATCAACATCTTTCAAGACGATCAGGGTTTTGATGGCAGCGGGAGCGCGCAGCTTTCCCCCAGCAGATCTATCGCACAACAACATCAACGCTACACCTGGTCAGCCACAGACCTTCGGACTGATCACCCGTTTGGGGGTAGAGCGAGAACAGCGCTGCTGTTTTGCTGAAAGGCCGAACAGCCCAGACCTCTGGTCTGATCCGATGAACAGGACCAACGAATTCCTCAGCCCCAAACAAGGCAACAAGCTCGGGAAATCAGGTCTGCTGATGCCCCCCTTACGCGATGTCCAGTTCTCCTTCGACATCGAAGACCTCACCCCTCACCAGGACGAATACTGGAAATGGTGGGTCCATAGGATGCAGCTGGCGATCAGTCGCAGCTACGAAAACGATGATGTGCCAGTCCTGATCACTGACATCGCTGAGGAGTTCAGCTATGCCTGTAAGTGGGAGCTGGAGATCATCAGGACCATCTCAGACATGGCCCTAGAGCTGAGGCGAATGCGCCTCTCAATCAACGAAGAGGAAACAGACGGAACAACTCTTCAAAGCGACTATGCGGCAAGCTTCTACCCAAGTCCCAGCGGGAATCACTCGGCAAAAAGCACGATGCGTTCATTCATCTGGGCTGATTGTCATTTGACAGGTCACTGATCAGTTCCGTAACACAAGTGACACTTACTCATTAGAGCCACTGGTAGAGAAGGTCATTGGTTGAAAGTTAATGCAGCACTATTTAATCGTCTGGAATTTCCCAACAGTGGAAGGGTCCTGGGATGCCTGCACTCCATTTGCTGAATACATCAATGCTGGCGGCCCTGGAGATTGCTTCGATGGCTTTGAGCTCAAATATCGCGTCTGCGAGCCCATCGGTGGAACAGGAATGGCCATTGCTGTTGCTAGCAACATAGGCAAGGTCTGGGCCCATCTTGCCCCTTGGATCAAGGGCTTTGGCATCGAATTCGAAGTGACACCTGTTGTTTCCGATGCTGAGTTCGCGGCCATGTGGCCAGGAGTTCAAGCTGCTGCCTCCACTGACTGACCAGCTGGTTGCATCACCGCCACCCTCAGTCCGTTGACTGCTGCGACTGAACGTATTGAGGGTGACTTTGTCATAATCAAGAAAATTCAAGGCTATAAATAGCGACGTTCGATCAATCCACTCCCTTCATGCTTCTGGCCCGGATCCACGTGAAGCAGGGCTGCGTGGACCAGTATCTAGAGCTTGCCCGTGTGACTGATGCAGCCGTTCAGTCTTCCGAGCCTGGAATGCTTCATCACACCTTTGATCAGGATCCGGAAGACCCACAGATGTTTGTTTGGTCAGAGGTGTACTCCAATGACAAAGCCTTTGCCCTTCACGTCTCAAATCCTCCAGTCCAGGAATATTTGCAAAAGCATGCTGAACTAGGGGATGGCTTGAGCATTGAGGTTTACGGCACTGTTGGCGAGGAGTGCAGAAAGCTGATGGAATCTTTCGGTCTTCCTCTCAAGATTTACCCATCCAAACTGGGATACAGCAGATTCTAAGCGAAACCAGATCAATGCCAACTTGGTGACTCAAATCGTTCGCACTGATTGAGAATCGTTCCCCGCCACAGGCGGGTTTTTTGTTGAAGCAGAGAAAGCCTTATAAACAAAAGCCTCCTACTTAGCTGCAGATCATCTTCCTCAAGACGTCGATCTAAACATCAATTCCATTCAGCTTTGCTGCCAATACAGCATCCGCTTGCGTTAGGCCATCCACCTTATGGGTGTAAATCACAGCTTCCGCATGTGCCCAGCCCAGGGAAAACTCAGCATGGTGTCCCTCGACCTCACAGATCGCACCAGCTGCATTCACCCAATCGAGGGCCGTCTGAAAATCGATGAATCGCAACGAACGCGTGAGATGATGGTTATCAACCACTTCCCAGCCAGGCAGTTGAGGCAGCAGATCAGCAAGTTCTGCTTCTGTGAGTTTGGGAGCCCCTTCTTGGCAGGGGATACAAGTCTGTTTGGCTAAATCCATTGAGATCACCGTCAACATTTTCAGTATGGCCACAGCATTGATAGACCTGCATTGAATCCATACAGGGGAAGCTGCTGATGGATACAAGGTCGAAACCTTCTTCAAACGACAGCCTGAGGGGGAGAAGCTGAAACAGGCCTACAAGCTTGAAGCCCATGCCAGGGCCTGGGCCTCTACAGCCGAAACAGACGGTCAACAACCATGAATGCAATAAAAACCCTGAAATACATCGAGCAGCTTGGCGAGAAGGATGAACGAGAAGACGACAAATGTAAACACTGCAACCAATTCAATGGCGTTAAAGAACATCAAAACCGTTCGCGCTCAATGGAGGCGTGGAGAGGTGATGCACTAGCAAGAAAAGCTTGGCGCAGAAGCGTTTCCTAAACGCAATGAAACAAATTTCAGCATGGCCGATGGCCACCCTTTCTGTATTAAAGACTACGCATATACTTCTAATCAGCAGTAAATTGGAAGGAACACGCAAAAGGAGAACAGCGATGGAAATAGAGGCATTCCGCAAACAATTGATTGACGCCAACCCCAAAATGACTTCACCTGCAAAACAGGAACTGATATCCGAAGATTTAGTCATCGCTTACGAAGCGTTAGACCGCATAACAGATAATCTCGGGGAGTTAATTGACGAGACAAATGACACCGAAAAGCTCGTTTACTACGCACAAATGAGAGGAGAATTATGCTCTCACTTCAATGGGTTAGCCATGCTGTTAGAAGACTATAGCCAGGATGTTTAGCAATCACCGTTCCAGGCGACTCCCAATTTTGTATTAGAAATTACCCAAAGCAAATCCAAATCACGGATAAGATTTGGGTATTAAATGCAAAATCCAATGACAACAACACCAAGGCTTCACAGGCCGATCCGTCGATCAGGAGCAGGAAAGCATGACAAATCCCACCCTCCAAATCCAACGGCTGCACCCCCGGCTACGTATCAGGAGGCCATCTCGCGTGATTTAGTGATTGCACTTGAAGCAACGGAAAGACTCAACAAAAGCCTTGACGAACTGATTGAAGGGAATGGATGTAGCGAGTTTCTTGCCTCCCATAGACTACTAGTAGAGAAGATAACGTCCAATCGCAATATTTTGCACATGCTGATTCGAAATACCATGGATATCAGCATCAAGACGGACAAGCCAGAGCTTAGAACCAAATACCCCGACTATTTCACAAAATAAATCGAGGCCATGAAAGCATCATCACCCGAAAACAACTGAGCTCTCTGACTGTTTATCCCTAAAAGCAGTTTAGAAGTCAGCTCATCAAATTATTGTCGTAATCGCAAGGACAAACTGATCCCGCCACAAGCGGGATTGAGCTTGTCCACTAAGCCTATGAGTAACATCACAGCAACGCTTGACGCGGGTCATCAACTCAGCCATTAACTCGGGAGATGGTGTGTTGTGCGAAGAAAGTCTTTTGCTCATAATCAATCAACATACTATTTCCAATGATTAACTCTGAAAACAATGCACGACTGCCCGGTATGAACAAAATTATCAGCGGAAATCCTCAGAGCAATCTGTGTCATTTCCTCCAGAAAGGATTGCTTGGTGCTCTTACAGCCACAGCAGTCCTACACGGTGAGGGGTTGGCACATACCTATTCAGGCCAACACATCCATACAAGATCAGCCGCCTTCCTGCGCAACTGCATGGGCCAATCACCAGCGACAGTTACCTCGATCAACAGTGGGTGCCCGAACCGTTAAAAAGGGTTAATCGGGATTGGCTCGTCGGTGATACGCCTGCAAACGGTGCAACGTCATTTTTCAGGGCAAAAAGGGCTTTGGTACCTGGCGCGAGTGATCCAAAACCAAACCTCAAACCAGGCAGCTTCAAACCATGCACCAGCAGGTTCGATTGGTTGGCTGAGAGCGAATAAGTTCTAGCCGAAACACTGATAAGCATCTGCTGGTACGAACCCACCTCAGGTCTTGCGAGAACTGATGCATGAACCCACCGCTGCCGAGCGAAGTCAAATTCGCCATAAACGGCCACCTGGAGACCGAGATTGCACACTAAAAAAGCGGACCCTTGAGATCCGCTGTCTTGGAAAGATTGAAGGGGGCATTCCACCCCCACGAGTCACTTGGGTGATACGGCTATCCACGAGTATTACGGAATCAGTGCTGACGGGCATAAGGATTAACAACTCAGTCAGAGACTAAAACAAAAGACGACTGTTGACGACTGCTCACTATTAGACAAAACTAACTTGTCGGAAATTTGTCGGAAAACGATGCCGCGTCGCAACCTCAGCGAAATGCCCTTGTGGGAGATGAGGTTGGTCTCAATCACCAGCAAGTGGGCTGGGTGGAGCGTCACCAACGACAAAGGCTACGTCTGCATCCGCTATCGGGTAGCCAGCAAGCCAGCGCAGCAGGTGAATCTTCCCAAACTCCGTTATCGGGAGGAGGACGAAGAAGCGGCAATTAACTGGACCAGACAGCTCTACAAGGTGTGGAGCGGAGCAGATGGAGAGCGAACTCTGAAGGATTGCTTGGCAGAGGTGAAAGGCAGCAGCGATGTTCAGACGCAGGAGGAAGAGGTGACCTGGGCCAAGATCGCCTTAGCGATGAAGGAATCGAAGACCCAGTTCGGGGACAAGATCCAGCAACACACATGGAAATCGAACTGGGAGCCGATTCTCTCGGAAGCGGTGCGGGTACTGGGGAGAAAGAACTCCCCGGCGGATGGCTACGAGTTACTGAAGGCAGTGATTAAAAAATGGCAGCACGCACCATCTACCCAGAAGGAATGTGGCCGCTATTTGGCGCGGTGGATGGAGTTCGCGGTTCGGCGCTACAAGGTGCCGCGCTCATGGCTCATCACCCAAGCGGATCGCGATGAGCTGATCCCAAAGCGTATTAAGAGACGAAAGAAGGCCGTCCTTGAAGACAACGAAATCCTGGCGTTTATCGCTGTAGTGCAGAAGGAGAATCCGGCCTGGGCAAATCTGTTCCGGATGCTCACGCAATACGGATTACGACCGACCGAATTGCAACACCTTTCAGTGGTGAAAGACCCAGTAACTCAAGAGAAAACTTTCTGGTGCAGCTACGAAAAAATCGGCGGCGAAGAAGAGACGGATCCCAGATACCTGAGAGCCATGTATCTACGCAATGAGGACGACAACCCAGTGCAGTGGCCACTGGTTGCGGAGTGGGAGGCGGGGACGTTGAAGTTGCCTGAGGGTCAGCTAAACGGAGCCGCGTGCAATCGACACGTTCACCGCAAGCGGAAGGGTGTGCCCACTGGACCAACGCAAAAAGAGTGGATTCGACTGGTGGAGAAGTACGCCGCAAAGCCCGCTCCCGAGTGGTTGAGGGTCTATTCCTTCAGAGACACATTCGGCGTCCGATGCAAACGAGAGGGGCTAGACAAAGGCGCAATTTGCGACGCAATGGGGCACTCTGAAGCCGTTCATGACCGCTCATATCGAACGATCACGGATTCAATTGTCGCCAGAGCTTTCGAGTCGTCAGCAACATCGATCCCTTTGGAGTAAACACCAGTAGTGGTGGTTTAGTGGCATAAATGGTTGGCAATCTCTACCAATGGTGGTACGTTAAATGACGAAAGCAGCACAGGCGGCCAGTTGTTACCACCACCTCTCTGGAGGGTGACTGCAATCCAACCGATTTCACAAGTTTCAGGGTGCCCAGCCTAAAAGCCCCTTCCGGACGATTGCTCCGACCTATCCACGGCACAGAGGGTCAGAAACTCCCAGCGTGGCTTGAGCCACATCGGGAGAAGCTCACTTACTTCGTGAACTGCGCAGTCCGTATGGATTGGGAGGTTTCACAACCGCACTGGAAACGGTGTCATGTTCGTCTTGGAGAGAAGGCCGTGGTGCTGGTGTTCAAGCCCGGCCACGACCTGCCCCAAAACGCTGATCGCCTAACCCGCGCGCAGCGACTCCACTTCTGGAAAATCGTTCAGAAGTGGGTGGCAATGGAAATGGGCAACCGAGACAAATCGACGAAATCGGACGCCAAAAAAAGCAATGAAAATTGCGTCCATAGAGACGGCACAGCCGAACTCAACAGCAACAACAGCCGAGGTCGCTAAAGAGGCACGGCTTGCAATAGAAACCCTCCTCCGAATGAGGCGGATGGAGAGAGGCCCCTTCGCAGAACATCGCGACTGGGTCTTCATCGGAGCCGGCACTAGACAGCTCCGATGGAACAAGGAGCAAGCAATCAAAAGCCTGTGGAACTTCAAGCGGCAGCCCGCGTCGGAGGTTGAAACCTTCAGCGCGTCGGCCAGCCCACTGAGTTGAAGCGGAGCCAGACACCGTGACAACACAAAATAAGCGCCCCAGCTGGTGGGGCAAAGAGCTACGCCGTTTGGACGGGCTTCCTCTGCTCCCATGTGGAGCGGGTGATACCTACAAAGCCCCTCTTCTTAGCGGGTGGCAAAACAAGCGGTTCAGCCTGGATGAGGTGATGGAGTTCCCTGGGCTTCGATGCATTGGCATGAGGTGCGGACCAGAAGCCGATGGCTTACTGACCATTGACTTCGATGGTGAATCCGCCATCGATTACGCGGTTGAGAAGTTCAACTTCGACCTCTCCACTATCAATCTCAACAACTGGATAATCGTCAGGGACAGCGACGAAAACAGATTTAAGCTCGTCGTAAAGGTCCCGAAATCACAGTGGGATGGTCTCCCTGGGAAGACCGTCATCAAGACCGGGGAAAAAGAACAGATCGAGTTCTTCTGGTCCTCAGGTCAGGTAATTGTTGCTGGAGAGCATGTCTCCTCCGGGGATAAATACCACTGGGCAGACACAGGGCCACGAATGGTCAGGGAAATCCCCCTATCGCTATTTGCTCTGTGGAAATCGGGCTTTAGCCAGGGCCATGATCATTACTCCAGCCGAAGCGAAGGCAGTCGAACTCGACAAGAAGACGCGCATTGGATCGACTGCATCCCCTGCCCGATTTGTGGCCGAACTGAACACGACTGTCGCCAAAGCCGCGACAAGAAAGTGATCCTCTGCCACTACGGCTCCCGCTGGAGTCCACCTTTGATGGCAAAGGGCGAGATGCTTGTTCGCGGCGGGATCACCTGGGCCTACTGCGGTGACAAAACTACCGCCGTCGGAGAGTCGGCGCTATTCCGCATCCATGAGGAGCAGCCAAATCAAGCGTTACGCCAAAAGCGTGTTGAACCTGGCTTCGCTTTAAAGCTGATGGCTCAACAGCTCGGCGACGTTCCGAGGCTGAATGTAAGAAGCCGTGGCATCCACATCAATGGGGCCGAGGCCACAGCGACTCAAACAGAGAACCTCTACCTCCGTTTATCGATGCCTCCAAGCCCAAACAAGTGGAGTCAGAAGATTGCTCGCGATGCCTTCATCGAACTTGCTCACGAGCACGAGTTCGATCCTGTCGAGGTCTACCTAAACAGCCTCGAAGCAGACCCTCTCGCCGATGAGGACTGGCATCAGCTCAGCCGATTCCTGTTCGACTTCAGCGACCCCATCACCGATGCCTTCATGCCTCGGTTCCTAGTGGGCGCGGTAGCCAGAGTGATCAATCCAGGATGTCAACTCCGGCAGACACCGGTGCTCCTTGGTGGGCAGGGGATCGGCAAGACAGAGATGGGCAGGGCGCTGTTCGGACATGAGTTCTACGGCGACGGTTTAAGTCCGGCACTCGACATCGACGATGTGACCCGCCTCCAGTTCGTTTGGGGGATGGAGCTTGGCGAGCTGAACGGCATCACACGACAAACACAGCAAGAAAAGCTCAAAGCCTTTCTAAGCAGGCGGGTAGATCTAGTTCGGCGTAAATATGCTCCCGGCACCGAGCCAATTCAGAGGCGCTCGACGTTCTGGGCGACCACGAACAAATCGCCACTGACGGACAACACCGGCAGCAGCCGATTCGTGATGATCCCCCTTGGGAGCGACAAGCTCCCGATCTCCAGGGTGAAAGCCGCAAGGGATGCGATTTGGGCCAGAGCCCTCCTCGAATACCGCAATGGCTACCAGCACTGGAGCACAGACGAGGAGATGGGCGAGATCCTTGCCAGAAACTCCGCCTACGACCTGGTGGATCCGTGGTTGGAGCCGCTGCGCGAATGGATTCTGATGCGTGGCACCACTGCCTACATCAAGCGGGCAGAGGTTTACGACTTTCTCGACATCCCTAAAGAGAGGCAGAACAACTACAACGCCCAACGCATCAGGGAGCTTATGACACATCTTGGGTGGGTCACGGACCGCCGCCGTATCGACAAGGACAAGTGGGTCCGTGCGTTCTGGAACCCTCGCCAGCCGGAATAGTCATCTCTCCTCAATAACCAATATCCCCCTTTATTTAGAAATGGATAAAGGGGTGGTTCGGATGGTCAAATAATCCAGCTACCCGTCACAACCAAGTCAAGACAAAATGTCGAACGCGTTAACCCAATGAGCCTAAAAGATCATTGGTCTCAACAGCAATTACGCCAACAGCAACGCCAAGCATCACTGCTACCGACAAGCAATCACTTTTAGCGTTTTCTATCTAATGACCACTTTCAGCCATAAACCCTAGGCTACTGATAATCACGCAAACACCGGTGAATAGGGAAAATTCACCGAATCTTAGCTATATTCAGCTTTGAGCAAAAATAAATAGCCTTACCATTGAGCTCAGATCATGGATCCAAGAAATAGTTTTATCGCTCTATAGGAAACAGCTAATTGAACAGCATCTGAATTAAGCTGACCTGTTCAGATGATGGAATACAAGGAACATTTAAACATAAAGAAACTATTTCAAAGCACAATCCACTAGCACCCTAGAAGAGGTTAACAAACCCCTAATCCCCCAACTCGGGGCGATCTACGACAATGGGAGTGAGGTGGAGGAATACATAGCATAGTTCTGCCATCACAGAGTCCCGCATTCCGGCGGAAAGACCTTCAAGACAGTATTCAACAAACCCTGGCTCAGGAGAAGAAGAACAGAAGCCGTTAATCGCTTCAATTGCAAAATCGACGAGCTTCGGACCAGAGGGTAAATAAAATAGAATAAAAATTCGGAAGAAGGATCCCAAGGGAAGAACTAAAGCCCTAACAAAAGCACCAAAACAAACGAGAGATCAAAGTTTCACACATTATTTTAAAGCTTAATACTAAACAGAAAGATTTGATTCTTTGGCTCAACCATGCTAAAAAAAGCAAAAAAAACACTGCCTTATGGATAGTCACGGCGAACTCATCCTCAGAAAGGGGCCATTTGGGTTGAGAATGGGACTGAAGAGGGATGAATACCCCGGCTCACTACAAGAGGTCAAGCCAGGGCTCTACCAGCCGACAGAAGTCCCAAAGCCTCACTCAGCCTTTGAGTTCCATGTTCTTCAGTTTGGCCCATCCTGTGGCCTTTCCTGGATAAAAGCGATTGGGAAAACCATAGAGACGAACGATTTTGGAACACCTATCGAGAATGCTTTTGATGACATGAAAAAGAAGCTGGTTAAGGCATATGGAGAGTCAGAGAATTTCTCTTACTTAATGCAAGGAAGTATTTGGAGCGAACCGCGAGACTGGATGCAAGGCTTACTCAATGGAGATAGAGTTTTAGCCGCAAGATGGGAAGCTCATTCGCACAAAGAACTTCCTAACCAACTATCATCTATCTTTTTGGTAGCCTGCGCAACTGATACGTCAAATGGTTATATAGCAATTGAGTATGCATTTGAAAACCATGCAGCCGCAGAAGAAGAAATTGCAGAGCTAGAAGACGATGCTCTCTAAAAATGCACAGTGAAGGCAGCAACTGAGCAGCAAAGACAACGCAACCAAAGGCAAGGTCGAATCCAACAATCGTACCCAGGCAGAGGGATCTAGACCCTCTAATTGCTAAAGACATTAACAAAGAAAGCACTAATTACAGCCTTGGCCATGTTGAAGCATTTTAGTTGCTTGGTTCAATACATGAGACTCTCATTCCGTGAACATACCATCGTCAATATTCAACAAGAGTCACATCACTGACAAGAGGAATGACAATGGCCCTGATGTTACTCATTTACGCAATTAGAGACAAATACTTAAAGCCCGGCTACACATCGATTGAGAAACACTTGTTACTTAGCATTCGTCGATAGCTTCACTAGCTCCGTATCCGTGGAACTCGTTGTCTAGCTGTTGCGTTGATCCCTAAGCCCGTCATCCAATCAAGCTGCTTAATGCAAGCAACAACAGCTCCAGGATTATTCTGTTGTTTTGCCTGACCAGCGGCAGCCATCAGCGTCTGGATGGACCAAGCCAATAGCTCTTGCCTATCGATACCGGTCTCATCAACATCGGCCTTGATCTGCGACCAGGCACGTTTAAGAAGTTCATACCCGCGAGCTCTGCTAATCCCCCACTCCTTTCTCGCAAAAGCGAGACAAGAGGAATTTGGCTGACCCTCCAAGATCATGACTTGAAGGTGATCGACTCGTTCAGCGGTCTCTAAAGCAGTAGCTCTTGCCATATTCGAGCAACCTCCTTATTGATCACGAAACCAAGGCGATAATTTTAATAATAGAACAATCCCTATAGAAGAGAAACGACTTCTTACAAATAAAACAAACTCTCAATTCAACAAGGGAAAAAAGAACATCGACTTCAAAAGGCTAGGAAAGCAGGTCTCTAATATAAGTATCAAGCAGGTTCAACTCTCGCTGTGGGTCACGAAACCAGTCTGTTGACCAAACACGATAAACCTTCCATCCAAGCCCCTCTAAGACTTGTTGACGCAGGCGATCTCGCGATCTCGCACTAAAAGAAGAATGGTATGACGCCCCGTCACATTCAATTGCCAATAGGTAACGCGAAGGATCTCTTGGATCACGTATTGCCATATCGATTCGGTAAGAGGCAACACCAACTTGGAGATCTACCTGATGACCGAGAGAAACCAAAGAGTTTCGTACAGAATCTTCAAAAGGACTTTCGACTTCACCTCCAGATCGCTGCAAGTCATCAGCAATTGAACCTGATAAAGCGAAGTCAAGATAGCCACGTAGAGCACGCACACCCCTACTTGAGTTCTCAGTGATTGAGATGTCTGATGGCATCAAGGAAGAGACTACTATGACCTTGTGCTTAGCACGAGTGAAGAGTACATTTAGACGCCTCCAACCTGAATCTTTATTAATTGGACCAAAGTTTTGCATGACACGACCGTCAGAGCCAGGTCCATAGACAGTTGAGATAATGACAACATCACGCTCATCTCCTTGAACATTCTCAAGGTTCTTTACGACTAATTCGTCAAGGGTGGATTGATGGGTAGAAGAAAACTTCTCAAGCAAAGGGTCATTCTGGATCTCCCTCTCCAATGCCATCTTGAGTTCCGAAGTTTGAGCCTGATTCATTGTGGCTACCAAGATTGTCCTATCAGGCTCTGCAGAGATCTGACGCTTAAGCACCTGGATCACCTGCTCTACTTCCGACAAATTGATACCACCGGAATACAATGGGTTCTCAACTTGAACAAGATTTACTTGGGAGTCAACTTTATTTGAGGCGAAGATTGTCAGGGAGTTTTCGTAAAAGTAGTAATTCGAGAAGCTTATTAATGATTGATGACGTGAACGGTAGTGCCAACCGAGCGAGCAACCGTTAGCGGCTAGAACCTTATCTGCAAGCTCAAGGATAGATTCATTATCTTCAATCTCGACATCGACTTCATCTTCATCTGAGACGAGATCTCTTTTCTGAAAGAAGTTGGTTGGTGGAAGCTGATTTCTGTCGCCGACAATAATGACTTGCTTAGCTCGTGCAATTAATGAAAATGCTTGCTCAGGCTTCATCTGTGATGCCTCATCAATGACGAGTACATCAAAAAGAGCAGGACGCTTAGGAAGCAGCTCTGCTGCAGAAGCAGGCGACATCATCCAACATGGCTTGAGACGAGAAAGCGACTCAAAGGCTTGCTTGACTAGCAACCTAGTTGGCAAATGACGGCGCTGCTTTCTGATCTCGTGTTGAATTAATGGCCCCTCAGTAAAAAGCCGTGGGCTTCCAGTAGATGTCCCTGGTAACAGAGCATTCTTTGTTCCAGCACACAAGGAAGCTGCTAGAGCCTTGGAAGAGTCAAGGATAAAGTCTTCATCAACCTCTCTAAATAGTTCACGTAGAGAATTGACTGAGGCACCAGATAAGGTACTTATTTGCGCTTCTAATTGCAACTCACGAGATTGCATAGAAGCAATTGCTACTGTCAGGATACGCCTTGGAGGCAAACCTGACTCAACAGATAGCTTGACAACCTCTGCGACCCCCTTAGAAATTCCCTTCTGAGATAGAGAGGAGACAACTCGAAGGTATTTGAGAATTTCAGGCTGAAAAGATACTGCCTTATCAGTAAGGCTAAGCAGGGTAGAAAAGGCGTCAGCAACAGTAACATCAGATAGAAAATTTTCTACAGAGTTAGCAGAGAGAAAATCCGCTATGGGAGCTGTAGATGAAATAGTATTAAGGGAATCTTTCCTAGAGAAGCATGCAAGATTTTTTCGAAGTGCCGAGCAAGTAGCAGAGACCCCATACGACGAGAGTGACTCGCTAATAGCAGGTGGTAATGATGAGAATTTTATATCATTAAAAGTCGAGAGTAGTGACTCAATATTGGAGCCACTCAGTGAGAATGAAAGATCCTTATCAGAGAAAATATTATTGCTGATTAGGAATTGATAAAGAGAATCTACCGCATCCTTAAAAGCCGAAAGATCGCGAGCTAGAAGTGATAGATCATATGGATCTAATGCAGAAATTGAATCTCTTATTCCCTCCCCAAGAAGACTTATCTTTGAACCTATAGATGCTAAGCTGGCACCAGAAACCTTTTCTGCTTCCTGAAGAGTCCTTGCCGATAGGCATATCAGCTCCGGGACAGAGATAGATTCAGAGATCGTGGCAAGTAGTTCCAGTGCAGATGCTGCTAGCTTCGGATCATCTAAAGAGCCATAAAATTGAACCAGGTCACATTCATGATCATCGGCGGAATCTAATTGGCTTGAAAGGTCGCGTAGCTTCTCAAGTGGAAGAACCTCATTGATCAAAGCTTCTTCCTCGGAACTACGCCTTATATATTCAGAACACTTTGAATATATTTTGGCAAGTTGAGGCAGCGCCGGTCTTTTTGTTTGACTATTACTAACAAGCTTCCAAAGTAATTTAGCAGAACGAACTTTGGCATCAACAATACACCCCAAGGGACCAGTATCTCGGATTGATTGCACACTATCCCGAAAGCGAAGAGCATCAACTTCACCAAGAGAACTAACTTCCACGCCAAGTCCAGTCAGCTCAGTAGCAAGATTTGAGTTTCGCTTAATTTCTAAAAGTGCGGCGTAGCAACTTGAGACATGTTGAGAAGACTCAGAATGAGCAATAACCTGTGCTGCGATTTGGATAGGTATCGCAGAAGCAGACCTAGAGAAATCTATACAAGCAGCAGTATCTCCATAACAGAGCTTTTCTGTGATTGCTCGATCCATACGAGAAAGAAGTCGTCCAGTAGCCCGACAGAAGTCAAAAGAATCCCTTAGCAAATCCTGAAAATGCTGTACCGAGTCAATATTTTTCTCATCCTTAACTAGATTATCAATTGCTATCAAGCAGTCTTGGAGCTGAGAAAACCGTTTTGATTCTCCAAGAAGTGGATATGTCCAGGAAGGTATATGGTCCTGGACACTTTCTCGTGTCTTGATGAGACGTAAAGCCTCTGAAAGATTAGTAGCAAAGCTCTCATTAATAGGAACGTCAGGTGCAACGCCGAAGGATTCGGACAGCTTCTCAACAGTAGAGAGTTGATCAAGGAGAAACTGATAGTATTCGTCCGTTAATTCAGAGATGGTAAGTCTCTCTTGATTGGACTCCTGAAGGAGCAATTCATAGTCAACCCTGAGATTGTGAAGAGCATCTAAAAGACTTGCTAGCTCACTTTCAGTAACAGGAAGTCCTACAATTGTTGAAATGTTTTGTAGACCACAATCAGAAAGAAGCTGTGAGGTTTGCGAAAGCTGATCCAACTCATCAGTAGCTCTCTCAAGAAGAGCAGGTGTTATAACATCAACATTAATTTCTTGAGCCCTAGACAAGGCGAAGAGTTCGGATTCATCAGCTACCGCTAGCTTATTCGATACCAACTTCCAAATTGAATCATGAATAGAGGTATCCCCAAATGAAGTCGATAGTGTTTTATTAAGAAGTCCTGAGTGATCGTTAAGTTCGGTCCTAAGAGTCTTGAGTTGCTCTAGAGATTGAGAGTAGTTCTTTTGAGAGTACTTTTCAACCTGATAATCGATTCGCCTCTTGATCTCTTGATGAAGCTTAAGCTTGGAACAACCAGCATTATGCATTTCAAGACAAAACTCTTCCAGCCCTTTCTCGCTAAGCCTATTCTTAACTACCTCCAGTGCAGCAAGCTTATCTGCAGCAAATAAAACTCTTTTACCACTATCTAAAAGACAGGCAATCATATTGGTAATGGTCTGACTTTTCCCAGTTCCTGGTGGACCTTGAACAACGAGGTTATAGCCCTGAATAGACTTTTTGATGACTGCATATTGTGTGCTGTCAGCATCAGAAATAAGCTTTGGAACTTCGAACGCAGTCAAAGACTGCTCATCTTCATCCTGTGAAGACGAAAGCTCGCCCATCGGCTCAATGCTGGCCGATGGAGTTCCCTGGATAAAATCAGATAAAAAACTATTTGAGCTAAGCGGATCTTCATCCCAACACGAAAAGTCAAGATCATTATATATAGAGATATTGGTAAAACTAAAAAGTCCTAGAGTAGCCCACTGTTTAAGATGCCAAGGCTGTCCTGAGTGATTCTCATTACGTTCAGACAAAAGGACCTTAAGTTCATCAAAAAATTCCGATAACTGAGGCTGACCTTCTTCATCAACAGATAACGCTGGTAGCTGAAGCCCCTCATCCTCACTTAGCTTTCTCCAAAGAGAGATGTTGATCGAAGGATCATCCTCTCCTCCATCAACAAAATATATATATCCATTTGTCGACTTCTCCCTTGAAATCTGGACAGGTAAGAGAACTAAAGGAGAGAAACGCTCTTCAGTCCCTATCGAGCCTCTACTTTCATACCAATGAAGAAAACCAATAGCAATATTTAGAGTATTAATTCCTCTTTCTTGAAGACTGAGGCGGTTTTCAGATCTGAGCTTCTCGCAGCTAAGGCTAAATACAGGTTCTTCTTCAATAACCTGAATGAAATCATCGGAATGCTGAGACGAGAGAGTAGATATATCTGTCAAAAGTGTAAGATCTACCTCATAGGCATTTTCCGGTGGCTTTGCTATAAGCTGAAGCCGTGATTGCTGATCTAACTTTTTAAGAATTATTTCTGGCACCTCATCAGCTATCCGAAGATAGTTTTGCTTTTTTGATCTTGAAGTAGGGCCTGAGTGCTTAAAATTTATAAGCTTATTTCGACCACCAAGATCAAGCAGCAGCTTACGTTGTGCCTCTAATTTGGCGAGAAGTTCAGTTGAATTTTGACTAGACACTACTGTTCAAGCCATAATACTAATCACAAGCCTAGCCCAATCAAAGATTACCGGCTAGCCCGCCAAACATGATGATTCCACCAGCAATCCAGACTACGAGTTCGGCTTTACTTGCTGGTGGTGCAGAGGCAGCTATTTCAGCTGGAACTTGGGAAGAAAAATCAGTCATTGTGTTTGAGAAAGAATTTTTTATCGGTAGATTGATAGCGACACACGCGCCCCCTGCTTTTCCCTTTCGGGTGTTGTCTTGCTACTTAATACTCTCCCAACTATGGCGTTGAATTTCAGCGAGACTTGGGTGTTTCCGAGCCCAAAGCTGCAGTAAAGGATTGGCGTTTAACTTCTCTTCCCAGCTCATGCGAAATATGGTCATTTTAGGTCGAACTTCATTTTCTGGCTGCCATGTCAAATCTGCAACAGGGCAGCTTCCTCTCGACAGCTCTAAACCCAATACTTCCAAATCTTTTGCAATCTTAATTCCTTGCGCTGAACGATACCCATTACCAAAAAGGTCCTTATATGAATAGTCAGTATCTGCTTTCCATTTTTCACGGCATAGTTGCCGCGCGCCCGTATTTGTCTCCCATGCCCAATCGGAAACAGAGTTCAGCTTTGTTCTGAATTTATCTTCAGGACATTTATCATTAGCCAGTGAAGATTCGGCTCTCCTCGCTTTCGAGATCATATCTTCTGATAATTCTCGAAGGGCTAGACATTCGGCCATGCTTCCTGCAATAGATGGTGAGGCAAAACCTATTGACAAAACCAATGGGATGATCCGAATCATTTGCCCTCTACGCAAGTCCAACGACCATCAAAGTACCAAATAGGCTTATAAATCTTTGTGGTGATTTGACGGCCAGCCGCTTCACACTGTTCGATTGACTCCATAGGCAGAATTTGTACTGACGGACTGCTGTATTGGGCGACTCTCGGTTTACTGCCACCATCAGGCTGTTTGTAAGAACCCAACACTAAATAAGTAGTTGCTGCATTTGCAGCAGGTGCCATGGCAATGAGCCCACCCATCGCTGAGGCAAGGGCAAGTAAAAGTGGAGTTGTTTTCATAGCCTCGATTTGAGTACCGGAGGTCATCATCCCTCCTAAACTTCTTCATTGTGGTTCCCACTGCAATACCAGTCATCACCCGTTCGGGTACATGCAGCATTTGCATAATCCCCCAAACGGGTAATCAGCAAGGCGGCGGCGTGCAGCGTTCCCAACCGATCTTCTGCAGGTTGATCCACATCTCGATGCCTAGGTGTCTGAGCATTCGCTGCTGCCTGACGGGTTTCCCAAGCCGTGCTGACAAGCGGTAGTAGCTCACCAGAACGAACTGAGCATGTTGCGTTGCTGCATCGGGCTTGATCTGGAGGAGCATCCCTTCTTGCCTGTTCAGCAGCCAGCCCTCACCATCGAGCCTCTCTTTGTATAGGGCGTAATCAGGCTGCTGCTGCCACATCACAGCAGTTTGCTGAGGCGAGCTGAATCAGTCAGTATTGATGGAATTGGATTTGCCGTTATGGCCTTTAAGGCTGGGCATCGCAGGGGTCAGGTCTGGGATGACGTGAAGACCCTCGACAAAATCATTGGCAATACTCGGTTCAACCTGACCGGAAAGTCAGAACGCGAGTTTGAAATTCACTTCATGTCATCCGTTAACGCCAACGCTGATCGGTTGAACGGGAAGATTCATTCACAGGTTGACAAGGAAACTGTCGTCCAAAGCGTCTACTTATTTGGCAAGAAGCATCGTCCAGACCTCACGATCAACGAGGACGGTATTGCGATTGAAATCAAGTACCTCTCAGGCAGCCTGGACGGCCTCAAGCAAGCGATTGGTCAGAGCATTTTTTATCGAGTGCGCTACCGATTTGTGATTAACGTTTTCGTCCTCGATGAGAAGTACAAAGAGACTTATCTAAAGGGTGCGAACGATGCGGAGAAGGATTTGGAGGAGATTTTCCGAGAACTCAGTACAGATATGAATATCTTCAGCTATATAATCCCAGCCTTCAACCCTGGCTCGAATATCAAAGCCCTTCTGGCCTGGAATGATATTTCTGACGCATAAAAACACTCCTACTGCTGCTGTCGTGGGATTGACCTGAGCAATTAATGAATCTAATTTTGCCAGAATGGCATGGTCCACTTGCCAGATCGATCTTTTTTAAACCGAGCCAATTCGTTATTGCCTTCATCCATCAAGCAAATAGTCTTATCATCGATGATTGATTTGGCATACACAGGCCGTCTATATGTGCCTCGTTCGTTCCAAATCTCAACGCATGCATTGTAATCATCAGCTCCTTCGATAGGCCCTTCTGGCTCGCTAACTTCAAGGATTAATTCTGGCTTGTCAATGTTTGCATTGTTTGCTTGCTCACCTGACAAGGCATCAGAAATTTTACGTAATAGCTGATGCTGACGCCTGTCAGATAGTCCAACTGTGGCGATCAATGCCAGAGGCCCCAATAGCAATCCAGCGAATCCCCATGCTGTTCCATTGTGATTTTTATCAGCAGCAACAATTGCACATAAAAGAGCAGTAATTATCCAAGCTAAAAATAAAGCGAAACCCATGCGTTGAGTATATTTTGGTTAACTCTAGTCTTCAGGACAGCTGTAGAAATTTGAAAGCAACATTCCTAAATGCGATGCCTAGAAATGGTCTCGGCGCCGTGACAGTTAGAGATGGTCACATCACCAAGAGGTGGCATCACCCGACGCTGGCAAAGTGGGCTGATGGAAGGGAAAGCAGCGCGAAAGGTAGCCCGGAAGGCTCAAATTCCAGAGCTTCTGAAAAAGCGCGAGGAAGAGGCAAACCTCCCCGCTGAAGAGGTCAAACAGAGAAAACGTGAGCAGGACAAGCGCAATAGGGAAGCAACAAGAGAAATGATGCGTAAACAGGCAGAAAAAATGGATTTCAGCCCTGGTCCATCAGTCCCATCAACTCCAGCCGTCAGAACTGGATCCCGTGGCGGCAAGTACACGGAAGCCGTCACCAAAGAAGGACGCCCTTACCGCCGCTATTTCTGAGCCTCCAACCCCTCCAGCTCCGTCTGATCCCTGACTTCATCTAAAGCACTGGCAAACTGGGCTGATGGGCTACCGCAGGCACTACGACTACCCAGATAATCCAGGAACTCGTATTGGCCACGTAACGGCAGTTGCAGGCTTCTGGGGGATGGGTGGCTGGATAGTCGGCGCAATCGTTGGAGGAGCGGATGGAGTATGGGGCGTATATATCGGCGGATTTTTATTAATTTTCTTGGTTGGGCATTTCTACATCTGGGGCGCTCCTGTTCAAAACCAAGGCACAGAAGCTGAGATGTTGGCAGACCCAGATCTAAATACGCAGGATTTTCAACTCCACTGGAAAAGACTGGAGATGTTCGGCCACTCCAAATACAACGGAGAAACGGAATACATGGGGCCACGCGGAGGCGTTTATAAGTACACAGCTTCTGGTCACAAGAATTACCGCTGAGCCTCCAACCCCTCCAACTCCGCTAACACCTCCTTAATCAGCCCTAAAAATCCCTATTTCCGTGTCAAGCAGAGATAGTTAATAAAATTCCTGAGCTGTTGCCTAGTGAGAGCCTGCGGGCTCAACACATCCACATGCATTTGGGCTGGAAGGGACCCAGTCGGAACTACTAATCCGTCCGCGAAGCAGAAAGTTTCCTTGATCAAATCACATCTCTTAAGCAACTTGCTGCATTTGAGAACGGTACGAGGCACAACGTGATTAATATTTAGCCCTAAAGGGGTTGCATTGACATCCCTACTTTTCAGTAAATATCATCGCGCGTGTACGCACCATAAAATCAGGAACTTCAGCAAGTGCATGCAGCTTGCTCTTGGTACTCATAGCAGTAGCAAATACCTCTGCAGCTAAACCTCCTACCCTTTCTTGTTCAAACTTGGCTTTTTTAGCTGTCTTCCATAAATCTTCCTTGAGCGCCTCGATCGTGTGCTGCTGCATCACCTTTTCCGCATGCTCAAGCGACCAAAGAGCATTTTTCTTTAATCCCTCTTTCAATTCTTCGCTAAAGTATCTGTTGGAATCATAGTTTTTCCAGTCTTCATTTTTAACAGCTTCGCTTGCTTCCATATGTTTTCTCATGGCGCGAGCTGTACTCAGCATATTCTTAGTGCACCTCTCCCAAAGAGCTTGTTCGAACTTTTTTTCTCTTTCTAAAAACAGGCGAGTTTTATCTGAGACTTCTATCCTCCAATCGATATCTATTGCAAGCTCTGTTGGATTTGGACCTCTATGAGGAAGAATACCGTTGGCGAGAAGATTTAGCTGCCCCCAACCCTCATCATTTTTCTTGGCAAGCTGAAGGTAGGCCGGCAGTCTTGTGTAATGAGACAAGTGATTGGAGATTATTTCATACATTGCTGCCTCCCTATACGCTTTGTCTAAGTATTTTAGAGCCTTTTCATAATCCTTTTCTCCTTTACACTTAACAGCTTCAGAAACCCACTCTTGAATTTGTTTTATCGATTCATCGCTCTGACGCGGTTTATCTGCTGCTGAATCTTGCTGATGGGAGAGCCTTGGAGAAAGCTCTGGTGCCGCTGGTGGCATTGCAGCCGACGCACTTGGTTGAGTCGTCCTGGCTTTTGAGCTGAAGAGCTTTATGGCGACTAGATAAGCCACCGCCAACACGACTAAAAAAAAGAAAAGAGCCCCCATCTATGAGCCGGCCGCGGATGATCTCCATATTCTGGACACAGCGACAGGCGAACAGCTTTCAGCCTCAAGTTTTGCTGCGGGTGCAATCTGCTGATAGCTCAGTTAAATATCTATGAACCTGATATGCCTCAGCCATATCAATGCGCCTGATCACTCCTAGCCAGCTGTCGCTGTTTTCGATCAGCCCGGTGATCGGGGCGTGGTGGCAGGAGCTGGAAGCTCGCAAACTATTTGAAGGCAACAAACCAGCGGTAAGCGAGCTTGACCAGCAGCTGTTTGCCGATGGCTTGCGTCATGAGGAGGTGTTGCTCGAGAAGCTGGAGAAGGAGGGGCATCGCATCGCTCGTTTGCCTGGCAAGCAAACGGAAGCTGATTACACCGCCACGAAGCAAGCGATGGCTGAGGGGTATGACTTCATCCATCAAGCCTCGCTTTGTGATGGTGGAATGCGTGGCAGCGCCGATCTGCTCAGGAAGATTGAGGAGCCGTCAGCGCTGGGTGAGTGGAGCTACATCCCTATTGAATGCAAGCTCGCCAGCAAACCAAAAACTACTTTCCTGGTTCAGGCTTCTGCCTACTGCGAACTGCTAATCCCGCTTTTAGGTAGTCGGCCGGATCAGTTCGATCTGTATCTGGGTGGCGGCAGGTTTCAGCGATACAACACTGATCAGTTCTGGGCCTGGTATCAGCATCTACGCCAACGCTTCTCAGCTTTTCAGGAACGTTTTGACCCCAGCCAAGCGCCTGAGGATGCACCTGGTGACCACAGCAACTGGACAGCGTTTATTGAGGAACGGCTAGAGCAGCAGCGCGATTTAATCCTGGTGGCGGGGATGCGCCAAAGCCATCGCCAGAAGCTGCGCGCAAAAGGCATCACCACGATCGAGGAGTTGGCTGCTCTACCCGCCGGGTGCAGCGTGAAAGGACTTTCTGGTGAGGCGTTGCATGAGTTGCGCCAACAAGCTGAACTGCAGCTCACTCCAGTAGGTGCTGATGGCCGTCCGGCTTATCGACTGCGACCTGCCATCACTGGCAAAGGACTGAGTGCCTTGCCTGCGGCTGATCCCGGCGACATCTGGTTTGACATGGAGGGGATCCAAGATTCGGTGGCTGGCACCAAGCTCGAATATCTGTTCGGAGCTTGTTATCGCGATACGCCTGATACCCATCCAGTGTTCAAGGCTTGGTGGGCCCACACCCCAGAGGAAGAAAAAGCCGCCTTTGCTGCTTGGGTGGATTGGGTAGAAGACCGGCGCAGGAGCCATCCCGGCCTGCACGTCTATCACTACGCGGCCTATGAAAAAACAGCGATGCGACGGCTGGCGCAGCAACACGCCACTCGGGAACTAGAGATCGACAACTGGCTGCGCAACGGTTTGCTGGTGGATCTGTTGCCGGTGGTGACTAGTTCGATCGTGCTGGGTGAGCCCAGCTACTCGATCAAGAAGGTGGAGCACCTTTATATGGAGCAGCGTGAGGCAGGGGTCACTAACGCCGGAGATTCGGTGGTTGCCTATCTGCACTGGCAGCTCTCTGACGAACCGGAGGTTCCTGGCGAGGCTCCTACCTACAGCTCAAAGCTGAAAGCGATTGAGGACTACAACCGGGAGGATTGCGAAAGCACTGCGTTTTTGCACGACTGGCTGCGCCAGCGCAAAGCGGAACTGGGTCTGCCGGAATACCCACTGCAGCAGTTAAGTGAAGACGAGCAGGAGCTACGGGAGCCGCAACCGCTGGAGCTGCTTAGCCAACAACTCCTCGATGAGATTCCTGATCCACTTACTGATGACAATGCGATCGGACCGCTTGGCTTGAGCTGGAAAGCCCAAAAGCTTCTCGCTCAATTGCTGCCCTTCCACCACCGGGAGGCAAAGGTGGGCTGGTGGGCCTATTTCGATCGCAGGAGCAAAGCTGAACTTAGCCCCGACGAGCTGATCGACGACGGAGAAGCAATCGCAGAAGTTAAGTGGGTAGGGATGGAAGAGCGGCCCAGCGCCAGGACAGGCGCAGACATTCATCACTTCCGTTTTGACCCCAGCCAGCCACTGAAACTGCATGCCGGTAATGGCGACGGACGGCTCACCGTGGAGCTACCAGCCACCCGCCTGAAGCTGGATGTCGATGCCCTCGATAGCAAGCAGGGCAGCGTGAGCTTGAAGTTGCCTTGGAGGAAACGCGATCAACGCCTCGCCAATGGAGAAGGAGAGGGCATCCCTAAGGAGCCAACCTCAATCATCAGAGTCCCGGCGGACATCAGTAAACCGTTGCGAGAACGGCTGGAAGAGCAGGCGATGGAGTGGGTCCACGAGAACAAACCAATTCCCAAAGCAATCGTGCAGCTGCTTGAACGGAAGCCGCTTAAAGAACTCAATGAACTGAACGCAGTGATTGCTGGAGATCCCAATGCTGTAGCGGGTGCACTGGCGAGTTACCTGCAGGAGCATTCCGGCATCAGCCTGGCGCTGCAGGGTCCACCGGGCACCGGCAAAACCACTGTCACTGGTCAGGTGATTGCCCAACTGGTTGCAGTAGGCCAGCGGGTAGCGATCAGCTCGAATAGCCATCCGGCGATCAACAACCTGCTCAGGAAAGCTAAAAGCACATGCACTGCAGCAGGCGCATCGAGCGAGGTGGTGAAGTGCAGCAATGCCAAGGAGGATCCACTGGCGGCTGAAGGCTTTTCTGTAGTGAGGCCAGACCAGCTCACAGAAGAGATGGCAGTAGTAGGTGGCACCACCTGGATGTTCTGCAAAGAAGAACTTGATGATCAGTTCGATCTGTTGGTGGTGGACGAGGCGGGACAGATGTCGCTCGCCAATCTTCTGGTGATGGCTCGCTGCGCTCGCTCGATCCTGCTGGTGGGCGATCAACAGCAACTAGCTCAGCCATCTCAAGCCGATCATCCTGGCGACTCAGGTCAAAGCTGCCTTGAGTATTGGATGGAAGGCGCATCTGTGGTGCCGTCTGATCGCGGCGTGTTTCTAGGCACTAGCTGGCGTATGGAACCCAGCCTCACGGCAATGGTGAGTGAGCTGTTTTACGAGGGCAGGCTCAAGGCCAATCCTGGAAATTGCGCAAACCGCATCGAATGGGCCAAACCATGCCAAAGCAAAGCGGGATTACTGCTACCTGAGCAGGGCCTTGTTTTTGAAGCAGTGGACCACAGCGGTAATAGCGTCTGCAGCGAGGAAGAAATCAATCGCATCGAAGAGCTGGTGGATGCCCTGCTGGGGGGCCACTACCAACACGCCAAAGCAGGAGAACTAGATGAAGGCCCGCTGACTGCCAACCAGATCTTGGTGACAGCGCCATACAACGTGCAGGTGAACCGGCTGAAGCAACGGCTCAATGGTCGTGCTCGGGTTGGCACGGTGGATAAGTTCCAGGGTCAGGAGGCTCCGGTTGCCATTCATTCGCTTACGGCAAGCAGCGGTGATGAGGCACCCAGAGGGCTGAGTTTTTTATTGGAGCCAAATCGATTGAACGTGGCAATCAGTAGGGCTCAGTGCCTGTCGATTGTGGTGGGCTCCTCCAACCTGGCCAGTGGCATCGCAAACACGGTGGCGGAAGCCGAGCAGATAAATCGGTTATGCAGGCTTCAATCGCACCAATGATCAAGTAATAAATGAAGTAAAAGAGCCTCTCGTATAACCCAATTAATAGAGGACGATTTATGAAGGCTGCGATGCCCATGAAAACTTCCACGCCTTGACTGATAACGTATGGATCACCTGGGACACTCCCTGCAGCATGAAAGCTGATAAAAGATCACTGTTCACAGTGCTCAACACATAAATAGTCGAATGAGGTTGCGACAAGGAGAGTGAAGCCTTAGTCTGCTGGGGTTGTATAGAAAAATGTATGAACTACAGCAAAGAATTGCTTATTAAGTGCTTGACAAATGAGTATGAGCACTTGCTCCATGACAGCGAAGAGCCATTAGACATGACTATCGAAGAGCGCAGAGAATGGTTCAATACTCTCTCTGTTGAGCAGCTCATTGAAGAGACAGGTTGGGACGATGAAGAAGACCTAAAAGAGTTTATCGAAAATTGGAAGGGTGAGGAATAGAGAGGACTAGGTTATGAGTTCATATACATAAACTCATCAAGAGGATGGAAACGAATGGGGGATGATAATTTTCACGTTTCCATAGAAGGAATTTACAAGGATGATAAATCGATTAAGTCTCTCTATGTTGAATTGCTAAATGACGATCCTGACTTTGACTTCTGAAAAGCGAAGGAACACAAAGGCTTAAACTCTACTTTTGGAACGCTATATCCTGGTGTAGAATATCTACCTTCTTCGCATCTTACGTGCAGATGGATACTCTGAGGGCTAACGGATAACGATTCTGTGAGATTGGTCTTAACATCTCACTCACTTCACCAAGAGAAGAAGATGAGCAGTAGAAAGCAGATTGGGAGATACCTGAGCTACAAAATGGCCTTTGACAGGCTTGAAGAATCCCTATCTGAAGGATGGTTGCTAGAGGCTTTGGCGATCGAAGAAAGCATAATTTCAGATAGGTTAATGTCAATACTGAAATCACGAAACATTAAACCAAACGCCAGACAAAGTCTCAGAGGAATGATTGAGCAAGTAAAGAAATTACTTACAAATACTGGCAATCTGTCAAATGATGACATCTTCAAGGAGCTAGACGATTGGCGTCATCAAAGGAACGAATGCATTCACAGCCTCTGCAAGCCAAACGATGAATCGCAATCAGAGCGATCCACAGAGTTGTTTAATGAGAAGCTTTGGCATACCTCTAGAAAAGGATATATATTGGCAGAGCTTACTAGGGATCTAGCAAATCAAATAAAAAGATCTTGATAGATCAAAAATTCTCGCGATAACTTCAGAAGGATGTACTTAGATTGTCAAGTTCAACTCTCCCTTTTTTTATTGCATTTAGATCAATAGAGGGGCACTGTATTGCCTTCTTGAGAGCCAAGAATCAAATTCTTCTCTCGCAATAACGATTCCTTTATTGAATTACTCTTGATTTGGTAGTTCATCTCCAGACCACCAACAATAAATCTGTTTCAAAAAACAACCATGTTGATCTATCTCTGCAATTTCAAAGTCGAAGTCTTCATCATCTCTGCCCATGAACTTTATTTCTGACCAAACTCCTTTTTCTCTACAAATAAATCGAGTTGCATTTTAGATACTTCCGAGCTTGCTGAAAATTATCGAAAATCTTAAGTGTGTGACTTGATAATCCGTCATAATAAATGACTGCATAGCATTTAGATGCTTTGTGCCTAACTTTGATATGGGTGATTAATTGACAAGCGTTGTACTACCATCTTCGTTCTTTAGATATTTCATCTCTGCATACATTGTTCTATCGAGCCAGGTCTCCATGTATTCACTTAAAGGGTGATTGAGTTTTGGGTTTTCATTTTCAATAACAGATGTTTCTTGCATCAGCTCTTCCCATGACATGGATGCTGCATTTAATTTGAAATCTTCCAGGGAAGTTTCATCAGATTGAGTACCCCCATCTCCGAAGCAGAGATACGCATAGTCATTGATGACAGCCTGACGAAGCTGTTCGATGGTGTATTCGGTATTGATTACACGTTCCTTAGGGTCTTCTTTCGTAGTTGCTACTCGCCCATGGTTTCCCCACTGGTTCAAAAATTGCCTTGTATCTCCCGAGTAGTCCCTATGAATCTCGTTAGCCAATTGATCATCCGACATCGTATCAAGTTCATTGCGATAATCTTGTATGAGGACCTGTGCATCTTTTCCTGCATCTTTACTAATCCAATCCTGTTTCCTGGAGAGAGCGTCAATAATCTCTTCTCTCCTATATGGCCCATTACCATAATCAGTAAAACATTGATTGGTAGAAGATAAAATATTAAATGCTTTCACTTCGAAAAAATCAGATTCTTCTGCTGAGGTAACTAAGTCTATATTTGTTGAAGCAATAGTCCAAAGCATCGTCTGACGTATTACATAGATCTCGTCAAACATTTTTTGCTGCTCAAGACCAGACTGAATTTCCAAAAATCTTAAATAATTTTCTCCATTGTCCCTTTCTTCTCTTGAGCCACAATCAGTTAAATTAAGGAGCTTATTGCAGTAAATCGAACACCCGTAGACGATATATTCCTCGATCTCATTGGCTCTTTCGGACTGCTTTTTGATCTCTTCGTCATTTAACACTTCATGAAGACGGGTATCGGTATCGGCAAAAATTTTATATAGAAAATACTCACCAAAGGCTTCGTTGTCGTCATTCATTTTACCATTCATATTGATAGACATGCAGGCATAAGTTAGATTCCTTAGACGGAAAAGAAAGTATGAATCGTGATATTTAAAGGAGATCTTTAATTGATTGAAGTATTCAGTGATGAGTTCGCTTCGAAGCCCAGAAAACTCTTCTACTACTTGCGTTTGTCCGCCGTCATCGCGCAGCATCTCAATATACTTCTCATACCGGAAGATGTAAGCGGCATTTCTGCATAGCAATGCCTGAGCAATTCTCCACTCTTCAAGGTTGTCTGTTGGTTTTAGCAAGTCAATTGAAGGTTCTTTTTTCTTTAGTTTTTGCTGAATATGTAAGATATGCTTTTCGACCTCTTCATCTGTTGTGCTATTTAACTTGTAGGTATTTAGGTCCTCTAAAGCACTTTCGTAATCCAATAAAAATAGACTAAGTAAGCCTCTTAGCCTGTAAGCTTCCCAAAAGTTAGCATCAATATGTAATATATTTGAATATTCCTCGGCCGCCTTCTTGTACTCCTCGAGTCGAGAGTAAGTAATGCCTAAATAGCTTCTGGCCTGCAGATCATTAGGGTTTAAATCAATGGCAGCTTGCAAGTCAGACTTGGCACTGATATGATCATCGATAGTAGATTCAAGAACAGCTCTTGAGACGTGCGATTGTTGACTTAATTCTTTGTATTCATCCATTGCAATAGATTTGCTGTAGTCCTCTATTGCATCAGAAGTCTGTTTTATTTTTTCGTTTGTCCTCCCTCTCTCAAAGTAAGCACGCTGAGTTGGTCTTGTTTTCAATGACTGATCAAAAAAGGTAATGGCTCTCGGGAAATTCCCAAGTTCATAGCAACAACAACCCATTCTTAAAAGAATACTCTCCACATTGATATGAGATAAATGTTCGGGATAATCATCTAAGGCTGAGAAGAAAAGCGCTAACGATTCTTGAAAATTACCCTTTTGAAACTCTTCCTCTCCTTCCTCTATATGACTTAGAAATAATGATTGGGACGTGGATGGATTGCAATGCTCACTATCCCGTTCGGGATTTATGCGGCGAAAAGCCTTGTAGATAATGTCAGCAGAAAAATACAGGCCGATCACGAGCCCGCAAATGCGGATCCATGACGGTCCTTTCGTCAAAAGAGCATTCGCCTGCAGAGCAATTATGAATAGAAAGAATGATAACCATGCATAGTCACTCCACTTAAGACGCTTTATGAAAATGGATATAGGTGATTTCATTGCTTACTCTCCAGATTGAATTTCTCTGACGACGCTATCTATACCATCACCAATCGTTGTTTCACTGTTCTGACCCGCAAGCTCAGCAAATCGTCTCCCCTGCGGTAACAAGCGACTCTGCGCAGAGCCAACTGCCTCGTTATAGCTCTTGTTGAGTCTTGCCAAATTGCTTCCTACAGCGTTGAACTTGTCGACAAACATCAAGAACCGCTTATGCAGCTCAACAGCATTGTTCTGGATCTCCTCAATATTTGCCGCTATTTCACCTTGCTGAATTGTCATCGATAAGCCCTTGAGAATCGCGAGGAGACTTGTTGGGAAAGTCAGGATGATCTTCTTGCTAAACGCGTACTCCAGAAGGTCAGGATCGCGTTCCAATGCCATTGATAGGGCTCCTTCAACAGGAATGAACAGAACGACTCCGTCAACGACCTGTCCCAAGGAACTCAGCTTTCCTGCGTAATCCTTCTTACTAAGGAGATCAATATGACTACGGACTTTTTTGAGGTGCTCCTTTAAGGCTGCCTCACGCTGTGTTTCGTCTGTGGCCTGCAAGGCATCCAGATAACTCTCGATCGGTGCCTTGGAATCCACGATGAGCCTGCGCGAACCAGGAATAGTGATCACGCAGTCCGGGCGATAGGCACCTTCATCTGTATCGACATGCACTTGCTCGTCGAAATCGCAGTAGCTGATCAGACCAACGAACTCCAAGATTCTGTGAAGGTTCACCTCTCCCCATCGGCCCTTCACGTTGGGGGAACGCAAAGCAGATGTGAGCTGCTGAGCTGCGCCTTTAACGTCTTCGCTGCGTTGACGCAGATCCATGGTGGTCTGGGCCAATGCCCCAAGCTTCTCTACTGACTCCTTCTGTAAGACCTGCATCTGCTGCCGCAGCTGCTCCATTTGTTTGGCAAAAGGCTCACTAACGCTTTCTTTGGTGGATTTGAGCAAGGCGTCCCTAGAGCCATCAAGCATCTGACCACTAAGGGAGCGAAATTGGGTCAGTAGATCAGCCCGAGCTTGCTCCAGAAATTGAGTTTGAGTCTCTTGCGAACGGAGCTTCTCAGCTATCTCTGCCGCCTGCTTGCTGAGGGTCTCTTTCTCTGACCTGATCTGCTCAAGGACGTTAGTTGTCGTGGACTGCGAAGACTTCAGCTCATCTCGCTCGCGGCTGACTGCCTCAAGCTGTGTACGGCTGACAGCAGCAACCTCTTTGGCTTCTTGCAGCTGCAACTGCTGTTGTTTGAACTCCGCGTTCTGTGCCTCAAGCTGATCCCCAAACTTGCCCAACCCCTCATTGGCTTGCCCTAGGCGCTCTTCTAGACGCCCTAAGTCGCCAGTGCCACCTGCGGGCCTAGAACGCCCAAACATCTTGCTGAGGATGAAACCAACGATCACGCCGGTTAAGACACCCGTGATGAAGAGGAGAACTGCTGGCAACGACTTTTGGATTAGATCACGCGCGACTCATAACCCGAACCAACTGAAATAAGCAAACGCTTGCAAAGAATGCATAGGGTCGGTTAGTAGTATTTGCAATTAAGCCATATGTCCTGATTAAACCTGGGAGTAATAAGCATTTTCTTCGGGCTCATCGTAAAGTTCAACAGGAAAGTCATTGAAATAAGCTTCAAAAGTCTTACTCCAAACTTCTCCCCATGGAGTCATTGTTGTTGACTCATAGTCTTCCTTAGTCTTCCGATAAGCAATGACGTCATCAATTAGAATCTCGTGGGTGTAGCTTGCGGATTCGTTGTCCAACTCTTCTTTCATTTCTTCCAATTCATCATCATCCATTTTGGTTGCAACTTCATCTAATCCGTATTTCTCAACCATCTCCGAGGTTAAGTAGAACCTGTGCATATGCTCGTCAAAATCATAAAATATCCCATCATCATTCTCTACGAACTCAGTACCGCGATCCACTTCTTGTTGATGTGAAACTGCTATGCAAACTTCAACATAGGCATGGTTGTCCTTACCCCAATTCCAGGCAGGTGTTTGAATTTGTGCTGTTTTGCCGTTCGATCTCCATCTCTGAGCTTCCTCCTTGGCTAATTCAACAGATGGAAACCACTTCCAGTCGCCGTCTTGATTGAATACTTCAAACCAAGTGCTAAGTCCTTGTGGTGGCAGTTCAGTCATTTGATTAGTAGTTCAAGAGAATTGTGTTTTTGATACTTAAACTTTAGCGGAAGCATCGCTATCTCCATACTCCTCAAATGATCAGATACATTCCGGAGCAAAATGATCAGGCTGTTGCTGCCACATCAGTGCAGTTTGGCGAAATGGCCCATTGGGTTGATACCCACTCACTCGAAAGGATGAGTCAAGGCATAAAAAAAGAAGGCGACTAAGCCTTCTTCGGGGGGTGTGAGGAGCCAAACCTTGTGAGGAGTTGGCCAATCCCATGATGATGAGGCGCCTGCAGAACAGTCAATCAACTGATACGGAGGGACTTGCTCAGTCGTATTTCTGAGGCATTATTCACGTGTGAGGAGGGCTTCTTCACGGAGTGGAAACTAGGCAACACGCCCAACGAGAAGCCGAGAAACCCTGCCTTTGGCGGGGTTTTCTTTTATCTGCGCATAAAAAAGGAGCGGTTTCTCACTCCGCTCCCATGCCGTGTGTCTTGCGTGAGCAGCCTTCACTGCTATAGCAATCATGAGTTAGCGCAAGGAACATGTTTGTCACGCTACATACAAAGTCGAAAATTGCTTGAGGCAGGCTGTTATCAACTATTGAGTGTGCTGTTATCCGAGTCTCAATGAACTGCTGTCTTTTGGGTTTGCCGCAACGTAATGAGCAGTCGTTCCAGATGAACTGTGTCCGAGTGTTGCTTGAAGCGTGAAGACATCGACACCTCTCCTGATTGCATGTGTCGCGTGGGTATGGCGGCACCGGTGCGGATAAAGCCGTACTCCGGCTTCGCTTCCCCATTTCGCCATGCGAGCAGCAACTGCCTGACGGGTCAATGGGCCATCTCTCCTATCGGAGGGGAACAGCCAGCCCTCAGGCTCGCCGCGGCCCAACGACTCGAATAACTCCAGCGTTGCGGAGCTGACCCGAATAGCGCGGGGCTTATTGCCCTTGCCCAAGAGCTGAATGTTCCCGCCCTCCTCCAAACGCTCAATGTCCTGCCAACAGAGACGGCACAATTCAGAGACGCGACACCCCAACAAATACGACCCACGCACCATCACGTAGTCACGCGCCGCGATAGCTGAACCCTTTAACTTCTTGGCACTAATTACATCAAGAACTGATGTCAGATCAGACTCAGATAGCGGCTTGGCCAGCTTTGGTGCCGACATTCCTGTTCTTCGGGGGATTGGGTTCCGCGGCACTCCTGACACAGCTGATCTCGTAGGTTCAGCGGCCCAGCGATAGAGCGCGCTGACGGCACTGATCCGTCGATTAAAAGAACGCGGCATCAGCTCGCCTGCATCAACTTGTTCCCGCAGCTGGGACACCCAGTCCTGAACAAGCGCAGGGTCCAACTCCCTCAGGTGCAGGTGGGGATGGTGCTGATCCCTCCAGCCTGTGAAATGCCTCAGCTCTCGCCTATAACCATCTTTGGTTTCCTGAGATCCAGTGCGACTGCACTGATCAAGGAATCGTTTTAGGAGGAGATTGTCCCCCCAAAGGACAGCGCCAGCATGAGCGGCATCAAAGAGCCGACTGACGTATGCCAAAGCCTCCGCCTTATCCAGCCCCAAGAACACCGCAGGAAGCTTGTCGGAAGATTTGTCGGAAACCGCTTTACTGGCTTCTGGCGTAACTACCAGATCATCTGCAGCAGTAACAATTGAAGGGGGCATTCCACCCCCACGAGTCACTTGGGTGATAAGGCTGACTTCACCCCATCTCCCTTAAAAGGGTCAGGCAGCAACAGGGGCTGCTTGACGGGAGAAACGTACGATGTTGTTCGCAGTTACGGGATTTGCTCTTACCGAGCAGGCTTCAGTAACCCTCCTTATGCCCCGTCGAAACCATTGCAGCCCCGAAGGGAGAATGGAGCTGAGCGGAATCGAACCGCTGTCCGAAACACCGGTGTGGACCACCTAGTCCGTTCAAGAACGGACCTCATCATTCTGGCATCAAGACCGAAAGATGCCTCGCCTCTCGAAGAGCAAAAAACATCAGTGCCTTTGCGACGCCCCTAGGACGCAGCAAGCAAGCAGGGAAGACATTCGGAAAAACCAAATATTGATACCAACCAAAAGCCAGATTTCAGATACCCACTCCATGCAGTTTTCTTGCTATTCAAAAAGGCAAAAATGATCAATAAACCATCAACAAGAGCATTATCTTGACAGATACATTTAAAAACAAAACAGGAGCTTTTCTGCAAATTCGCCACCGCTTTTGTCAAGGCGATCGCATGTCCCGGAGGCTCTCTGGGCTTACAACCAAGACAAGAGACTTAGGCTCAGATACCGTGTCAATCAGTAGGCATAAATCGAGACGTAGTAGTGAACAGAAAGCAAGCAAAATCTGAGCGCATTAAAGGTGTCTCCGTGCTACCTCAAGGATTGGAAGAAGCTGGAGTCACTGAGCTTCTTGCCTTAGGAGCGAAAGCGGTGAAACCACTGCGTAGGGCCGTCTCATTCGAGGCAGATATGGCTTGCCTGTATCGGCTTCATTTGCAATGCCGTCTGCCTTTTCGATTGCTGCGGGAAGTAGCCCGATTCCCATGTGATGGACGCGAGTCGCTGTATTCAGGGGTGCAGGAAGGACTGAACTGGGAACGCTGGCTGCATCCCTCGATGAGTTTTCGGGTGGATGTCACTGGGACAGCTCCCGGCCTTAATCACAGCCACTACTCCGCACTGCAAATCAAGAACGCGATCGTTGATCGACAACGCGACATCTGGGGACAACGGTCTTCGATCGATCTCGATGAACCTGATGTTTGCCTGCACGTGCATCTCGATCGAGAGGGTGGCGTGCTGAGTCTCGATGGATCAGGCGGCAGTCTCCACCGCCGCGGCTATCGCGCCGAAATGGGGGATGCTCCCCTCAAAGAGAATCTCGCCGCTGGCTTGATCCGCCTGAGTGGATGGACAGGAACCACTCCGCTCGTGGATCCCCTCTGTGGCTCGGGAACGTTGCTCATCGAAGCGGCGTCACTGGCTGCAGGGCATGCCCCTGGCCTCAACCGCAGCTTTGCCCTCGAAGGTTGGGCTGATTTTGATGACGACCTCTGGAGAGAGGAGAAAGAACGCGCGCTCAAGCGCCAAGAGCAGGGCCAATTCCAACCCCTCATCATTGGCTGCGAACAGGATCCATCGATTGCCAAACAGGCTCGCAACAACGTTGAGGCCGCTGGTCTTTCCCACTTGATCTCCATTCAAACGGGAGATTTCCGAGATCTCCAGCTCCCCGAAGGACCAGGAACGATCGTTTGCAATCCTCCTTATGGATTACGCATCGGAGCCGGTCAGGATCTTGAAGCGCTGTACGGCGATCTCGGTGCCATGGTGAAAAGCCAAGCCTCAGGATGGGATTTCTGGCTGCTTAGCGGCAATGCTGGAGTCACGGGAGCCCTGCGGATGAGAGCGTCCCGACGGATCCCGATCAACAACGGAGGCATCGACTGCCGCTGGTTGCATTACCAAGTGCGTTGACCCCAATCGATCAACGTCCCATCACGGCGCGGGTGGTTTTGGACAACCCTTCGAGGGTCTGCGGCAAATAAGGCCCCTTGGCCAGCTGTCCTCCAATCCGCAAGCTCGCACCCGCAACCACCACATTCAAGAACGCAAGGGTGAGCAAAGACTGCGGCAACGTCCAACTGAAAGCGGTCAAGGACCAGACCACAAAAGCCGTTTCAACAGCCACGAGAGCCAAGAGCATCAAGGTTCCGCCCATGGCCAAAAACACACCCCCGCCAATCAGGCGGCGCTTCTCTCGACCAACTTCCTGCAGAGCAATACGGACATGCAGGTCCATCACCGAAGCGGCTAGCGAGGTCACTCGACCCGCCGCCCCGAGACCTCTTGGGCGGCTCTCCTGAGATCCAGGTAGTTCACTCATGAGGAACGACGACCTCCAGTGAGCAGGGCACCGACAAGAAGGCCAACCCCAGCAGCGATGGCGATGGCCAGCAGCGGCCGCTCTCGCACAGGGCGCTCAATCTTGGGTCGCAAGGTGGCATTGAGATCATCAAGCAGATGTTCGAGTTGCTCCTCCAAGGGCTCAAGGGTGTCCGCAAAACTGCGCACGCTCTCCCCGGGGTGATGCATCAAATCTTCCAGCTGCAGCTGCACGGTTTGCACCGCTCGATCGCTTTGGGAAGCAATCAATTGCACAACCTCATCAAAACTGCCCCGGGTGGCATCTAAGGCTTGATGCGTCACCTCGGGCCAACGGCGCTGGATTTCAGGAACGAGAGACTCAAAATGATCCCGAAACCGTTGCGCAAAATCCTTGTCTTCCTCTTGGGATGGAGCTGAGTCCATGGGTAGGGGTAACGCCTTTTTCAGACTAGAGATGGTGTCTAGAAGATGACACCCATCTCAGCGCAACTGTCTCGATACCTATTCCTAGAGCACACGAATGCTCCAGATGATCCGGCATGCAGGCATGTGGATTTACTGCTTGAAGATGGCGAAAGCTGCCGCACCTGGCGTCTGCGCAGTGTTCCCCTTCCCAATGGCCCCAGCCTCAAAGCCACCCCATTGCCAAGGCACCGACTGATCTGGCTGGAGCGAACATCAGCGGCCGTGTCTGGAGGGCGCGGCTGGGGACGGCGCATTGTGGGGGGCACTTTCCAGGGGGTCTTACCCGACAACCCGAAGGCGCTGATCAGGGTTGAGCTCCGCGGCACTGCCGCCCTTCGCTTTCCAGACCCCTTGATCCTCGAACTAGCCGATGGCGAATGCCGGCTGCATTCATCAGCAGATCAAAGACCGGCGCCAAGCCCTTGAGCTTTTCAGAAGCTTCGCTAGTTTTGATTTGCTGACAGCTGTGTCACCTGTTGGTCCATATCAATCAGGTCGGACTAACTCACTTCAAGTCCTTCGGTGGGGCGATGACCATCCCCCTCGAGACCGGGTTCACTGTGGTGACCGGTCCCAATGGGTCTGGAAAGAGCAATATTCTCGATGGCGTTCTTTTTTGCCTAGGCCTGGCCAACAGCCGGGGCATGCGTGCTGATCGCTTACCCGATCTTGTTAACAGCGGCATGCTCAAGGCAGGCAAGTCAGCTGAGACCACCGTCAGCGTGCGTTTTGATCTGAGCGACTGGCAGCCAGATGCCGCGGAGGAGGGGATTGAACCCCCTGAAGACGGTCCCTGGATTCAAGCTGATGCCAATGAGTGGACGGTCACGCGCAAGCTGCGCGTGATGCCGGGGGGGTCTTACAGCAGCACCTACAGCTCAGACGGGGAACCGTGCAACCTGCAGCAGCTGCAAACCCAGCTGCGCCGATTGCGCATCGATCCTGAAGGCAGCAATGTCGTGATGCAAGGCGACGTGACGCGGATTGTCTCGATGAGCAATCGGGACCGCCGCGGCCTCATCGACGAGCTGGCAGGTGTCGCGCTCTTCGACACCCGCATTGAACAGAGCCGCCGAAAGCTCGACGACGTGCAAGAGCGGCAAGATCGCTGCCGCATCGTTGAACAAGAACTCCTAACCGCCCGCCAACGCCTGGAAAAGGACTGTGCAAAAGCACGGGCCTATCAAGACCTACGCGATCAAGTGCAACGTGGCAGGCAGCAGGAGCTTGTGCTGGCCTTCGAAGCCGCTGAAGCGGAGCTGAAGCAGCTCAAAACCCGCCAACACCAACTCAGCGAGCAGGAGATCCGCGACAGCGCCGCCATCAAGGAGAAGGAAACAACCTTGTCTGAGCAGGCCACACGCCTCCAAACCCTTCAGGAGAGCGTTAAGGCCTTAGGCGAAGACCAACTGCTCAGCGTGCAGGCGGAATTGGCCGGTCTCGATCCTCAGAACCGCGCTCTCGAACGTCAAGCCACGCAACATCAGCAGGAAGGCGAACGCTTACAAGGACTGCGACAGACCCTCACCAGCCGCCGACAGCAACTTCAAGCAGACAGCGAAGGGCTCAAGCAAGCCAACAACCCAGAGGTGCTTCAGGCAGCAGAGCAAGCCTGCCGCGATGCCGAAGCTGCTGTTGAAATCTCGCGCAGGCGCCTCGGCGATGTCGCCGGGCGATCAGGAGCCTGGCTGGATGAGCAACGCCAACGGGCCGCACGCCGCTCAGACTTACAAACCACGCTCACGCCTCTTCAGGAGGAACAACAGCAACTCCAAGAGCGTTTGCGTCTGGACGAAGCGCGTCAATCCGAGCTGCAGCTGGAACGGGACGAAGCCGGTGCCGAAGACCGTGAAGTTCAAGACCAGCTGGAAGCCCTGGAACAAGAGTGGCAAACGCTTCTGGAAAGCCTGCGCAGCGGCAAAGAACAGCTCCAAGAACGCGCTGAAGCTGTTGCGATCCAACAACGCACCCGCACAAGGCTGGAAGAGGAACAGACCCGCCTGGAACGGGAAATCGCCCGATTAGAAAGCCGACGGGAAGCTCTGCAGGAAACAAGGGGGACGGGGGCCTTGCGCCTCTTGCTGGAAGCGGGACTGGATGGAATCCATGGAGCCGTTGCTCAACTAGGCGAAGTGGAAGATCGCCATCGCCTAGCCCTCGAGGTCGCGGCTGGAGCACGCATGGCCCAGGTGGTTGTCGACGACGACCGGATTGCAGCCCGTGCCATCGATTTGCTGAAGAGCCGGCGGGCGGGCCGTTTGACGTTTTTACCTCTCAACAAAATTCGATCCCAAGCCGCTGGCGGTAGCGGTGGCTCAGCGATGGCCCGTGGCCGCCGACCGGATGGAGACCAGGGCGCCGGCCTGATCGCGCGAGCTGTGGAATTAATCCGCTATGAGCCGATCTATAGCGACGTGTTCGGGTACGTCTTTGGCGACACACAGGTGTTCAGCGACCTAGGCAGTGCTCGGCAACAAATCGGGCGTTTCCGCGCCGTCACCCTCGAAGGCGAACTGCTCGAAAAAAGTGGCGCGATGACCGGCGGCAGCTTCAGCCAGCGCAGCGGTGGGCTGAGTTTCGGGGTGAGCAGTGACAGCGACGAAGCCGAACCGCTTCGGCAGCGGCTGCTCGAGCTTGGCGAAACCCTGGTGGCTTGCAGGCGAGAAGAAAGCCGACTGCTTCAAGCGCTCGAGCAAGAACGACCACGGCTGCGTCAGCTGGAACAAAGGCAAGCGGCCCTGGATGCGGAGAGAACTGCAGCCAAGCGAGCCCATGGACCCCTGCTGGAGCGTTGCCGCCAACGCAGCGAGCGTCTCAACAGCCTTCAAGCCAACCGCACGCAACAGGAACAGCGACTTCTCGTTCTCAAAACCACCATCAGTCCTCTGCTCGAGGAACTCGAGAGAATTTCCACTGAGGAGCGAAAGGTTCAAGCCGAAGCGGATGCCGGGAACTGGCAACAACTCCAAGCCGAACTTGAACAGTCGGACAACGCCTTGGAGCTGGCCCGCCGCCATCGCGATGATCGCCTCCAGCATCAGCGTGAACGCGAATTGGCACAAACCCGCATCGCTGACCAACAACAGGCGATCGAAGAGGAAGAAAGCAGTCTCCAACGCGCCGTTACAGCACTCGCTGAAGCCCATCAACGCTGGCGTGATGAACAGAAGGAGTTGCAGGAACGTCGCCAGGCTTTGGAAAGCCAGCAACAAATCCTCCAAACCAAATTTGGGGAGGAGCGTCGCGCTCGGGATGCGGCAGAAGCGTCCTTGGCCGAGCTGCGTCAGAACCTCCAGCAAGCCCGCTGGGAACTCGAACGGTTGCAGGAGGAGCGTCAAGCGATTCAAGAGCAACTGCGCAGCGGTGGAATCCGCCTAGAGGAGCTCAAGCCCACACTGCCCAACCCCCTTCCTGAAATCCCAGAAGAGATCCGCGATGCCGGCCTTGAGGCCCTGCAGGAACAGCTGCAGCAACTTCTGAAACGGATGGAAGCCCTCGAACCGGTCAACATGCTGGCCCTCGAAGAGCTAACAGCACTGGAAGAACGGCTGGGGGACCTGGGCGAACGCCTCGACGTGCTCAGCCAGGAGCGCGAAGAACTGCTGTTGAGGATCGAAACGGTGGCCACCCTCCGGCAAGAGGCGTTTATGGAAGCCTTTCAAGCCGTCGATGGGCATTTCTCAGAGATCTTTGCAAGCCTGTCCGAGGGCGATGGCAAGCTGCAGCTGGACAATCCGGATGATCCCCTCGAGGGAGGGCTCACCCTGGTCGCTCATCCGAAAGGCAAGGCTGTACGCCGCTTGGCGGCCATGTCCGGTGGGGAGAAGTCACTGACCGCACTCAGTTTTCTGTTTGCACTGCAACGCTTCCGCCCCTCACCCTTCTATGCCCTCGATGAAGTGGACAGCTTCCTCGATGGCGTGAATGTGGAACGGCTTGCGGCCTTGATTGCCCGTCAAGCCGAAGAAGCCCAGTTCCTTGTCGTCAGCCACAGGCGACCGATGATTGGCGCCTCACAGCGCACCATCGGTGTGACCCAGGCCCGTGGCGCTCACACCCAGGTTGTGGGATTACCCGATGCAGCCTGAACAGCGAGCTCCCTGGTCTTGCGTCAAAATGAGTCGAATTGCTCTGGCTGAGGCCTGCATTTGAGCTCGTCCCCGTCCCCCAACGACCCACTGGCAACCGTCCCCAGCGACAGGCTTTGGCTTCGGTCGGAATTAATGGGGACCCAAGTGATCACCAGAGATTCCGGCAGACGCTTGGGCGTTGTTGGTGAAGTGGTTGTGGATATCGACCGTCGCGAAGTGGTCGCCCTCGGGTTGAGAGACAACCCGCTCACCCGGTTCTTACCGGGACTGCCCCGTTGGATGCCCCTTGATCGCATACGGCAGGTGGGCGATGTGATCCTGGTTGACTCCGCAGACTCCCTCAGTGAGGGCTTTTCCCCGGACCGATACAGCCGGGTGATCAATTGCCAGGTGATCACAGAATCGGGTCAAACGCTCGGCCGCGTGTTGGGCTTCTCCTTCGACATCGAGACGGGCGAACTCACCACGCTTGTGATGGGAGCCGTTGGCGTTCCTCTCCTGGGGGAAGGCGTGCTCAGCACCTGGGAAATCCCTGTCGATGAAATCGTTAGCAGTGGCGCCGACCGAATCATTGTGTACGAGGGCGCCGAAGACAAACTCAAGCAATTGAGCAGCGGTGTTCTGGAAAAACTGGGCGTTGGAGGGCCGAGCTGGGAGGAACAGGAGCGGGAGCGTTACAGAGTGAACATCGTCCCCGTTGAAAACCAGCTCAGCTCAGGACAAGCCGTCGAGGAGGCACCCAGAATGCTGGAGGCCTCCGACTCACAACGCTTCGAAACCGAACGCGAACTCGAGTACGTCGAACTCGAAGATCGCCGCAGTGAGAACACGCGGGAGCGTCGCTATCTGGATGAAGCGCCGATGCAGGAGCGTGACAGCTCCTATCGAGAGCCCTATCGCCAATCCGAGAGCTACAACGAGACGCCGTCGTATCGCGAGCCCGAACCCTTCAAAGAACCGGAGGCCTACAGCGAGGACCGCAGATTCCGTGAGCCGGAGCCAGAGCGTTTTCGTGAACCCGAGCCCTTCCAGGACCAAGACCGCTACCAAGAGCCCCAGCGCGCCGCTGCACCGCAGCAACTGGATGCTGCCCCACGCTTGGAACAGAGGCCAAGACCGGCCTCCCGTCGCCCGATCGAACGCCCAGGCGAACCCCTCGATGTGGAACCGATCGAAGCTCGTTCTCCCCAAGAACCGGAGAGCCAACCCCTCGATGATCCCTGGTAAAGCCAGGGATCAAGCCACGCCTCAACTCAACTGCTGGCTTTCTTTTTGAAGTCGAGGGAAGCGCTGTTCGTGCAGTAGCGCTGACCGGTGGGTGCGGGTCCATCGTTGAACACATGCCCTAGATGGGCATCACAACGCGCACAGAGAATCTCTGTTCGCATCATCCCGTGGCTGCGATCTTCATGGGTGCGAATCGCCCCCTGGGTCACACCATTCCAGAAGCTTGGCCAGCCGGTACCCGATTCAAATTTTGTGCTGGAGCTAAACAGAGGCGCATCACAGCAGACGCAGTGATACATGCCGTCTTCCTTGTGATCCCAATAGGCACCAGTAAACGCCGCTTCGGTGCCGCCCTGACGCGCCACTTGAAACTGGGTTGGGCTGAGTTGCTGCCTCCATTCCTCAGGAGTGCGTTCCACCCGATCTCCACCGGCTACTGCCTCACCCGTCATGACTCAAACATTTGACTGGCGGGGACGCTAGTCGGAAAGAGCCAATGGCAAGAGTCCCTGAACCTCCTCAGCAAGTGCCCTAACCGCCCCAGGTTCACCGCGAAGGCCACGCAAGTCATCGCGTTGACCCTGCAGCCTGTTCGGTGACGCAAGCCAGGACTCAGCCTCAAGGGCAATTTGCTCAGGCGTGATCGGTCCCACCCGTTCAGGAACCACCATGCGACCAGCACTGATGTTGGGCCAAGCCATCAATCCATGGTTCCGGAGACGCCAAGCGCTGAGCAACAAGCCGATCAGACGCCGGAGGCCTGGCAGACGGGCTAAAAGCCCGAGCCATCCATCCCAAGCCTGCATCACCCCCAGATGCTGCGTAGGCACCAACACGATCATGGGCACACCAAGAGCGCCAAGTTCAGCCGTGTTCGCTCCCACTGTGGTGAGCGCCAGCTTGCACTGACTCAGAGCCCCATGAGCTGGAGGGCTTTCCTGCAGGTAAATCTCTGTGCCATGACGCGTCAGCAACCGCCTCAAACCCTCGCCGGCGCGGGCCGGTTCAATTGCGGCGACAGCGCTGTTGTACGAGGCCGCAATCGGATTCGAGCGACTCGCATAACGTTCCAAGTCTCCGATGGTGGTCGTGGGTGCCACCGGCAACAAAAAACGACAGCCAGGGCGTTGAGCCGCCAACCGGTCTGCGGTTTCCAGCAAAAAAGGAACACCCACACTGAGTTTTGCCGGTTTCGAACCAGGCAACAAAGCCACCCACTCACCCGATGGAAGAGGGGCCTCCTCTCTGGCATGGCTGGAAAGATCCGCCATTAAATCGCCCACGACGCGGCAGCGCGAGCGGAAGCGACTGGGCAGCTGATCCCTCACCGCTGGTGCCATGGCTGCAATGCGATCGTTCCAACGCGGCCAACGCGCCACCCACTCCGCGTAAGTGATGTGGCGATAACCAAGCCGAGCTGATAACAACACACTCCAAAATTGATCCCCGCCCAAAAAGACCACCACGCCGCGATCAGGCCATACCCCAAACCGAGATGGCCTCAACAGCAGCAACCAAAATTGCCGGGCCAGAGTGATGCGATCAAACAAATGCCAACGGGAGGCCGCGGAGGCTTCCGTCCCGGTGGCATTGGGACAGGGAACCAAAACCAGCCGCAAACTCAATAACGACCCAGGAGCTCTGGGGCGCATCAAGAGGCGGCGATGCAGCTGCTCTGCAAGGGGACGAACCCAGGTTGTGAGTTCACCAGGGCCGTTGGAGACGAACACCACAGCCAGGGTTTGGTCCTTGGTGTGTGACGTCACTCAGTGCCGTTGGGACTGTGAAAAATGATGCGGATGGCGAGACTTGAACTCGCAAGGCCGAAGCCACACGCTCCTTAGACGTGCGTGTCTACCAATTCCACCACATCCGCGTGGCGACGTTTCCCAAGGGGCTCGTCGATGGATGAGTATACCGACAGGCCTGAAAAGGCCTAACCGCTGATACGATCCGCGCTGGCTCGGATGCTGCGGAATGCCCATCGGCAAGGTGCTGATCGCCAACCGCGGCGAGATTGCCCTAAGAATCCTGAGGAGTTGCCGTGAACTCGGCATCAGCACGGTTGCGGTGTACAGCACCGTGGATCGTTCTGCACTGCACGTTCAACTCGCTGACGAGGCGGTCTGCGTCGGAGAAGGTCCGAGCAACAAGAGCTACCTCAACATCCCCAACATTCTTGCGGCAGCCACCTCCCGCGGGGTGGATGCGATTCACCCCGGCTATGGGTTTTTGGCGGAAAACGACCGCTTCGCTGAGATGTGCCGTGATCACGGCATCACGTTTATCGGTCCGTCTCCCCATGCCATCCGATCGATGGGGGACAAGTCGACGGCAAAAGCCACCATGCAGGCTGTGGGCGTTCCAACGGTGCCTGGCAGCGAAGGCCTCCTACCCACCCCAGAGGCCGCCGCTGAGCTCGCTGCTGCCATGGGCTATCCCGTGATGATCAAGGCCACCGCGGGCGGCGGCGGCCGTGGCATGCGGCTCGTGCCCAGTCCTGATCAGTTGGTCAAGCTCTACGAAGCGGCGCAGGGGGAGGCCGATGCAGCGTTTGGAAATCCAGGGCTGTACATGGAGAAATTCATCGACCGGCCCCGTCACGTCGAAGTCCAAATCCTGGCGGACCGTCACGGCAACGTGGTCCATCTCGGTGAACGGGACTGCTCGATCCAACGACGTCATCAGAAACTTCTCGAAGAAGCGCCAAGCCCGGCCCTGGACCCTGAGCTGCGTCGTCGCATGGGAGATGCAGCGGTCGCGGCGGCGCGCAGCATCAATTACGAGGGCGCCGGAACGGTGGAATTCCTCCTGGACCGAAGTGGTGGGTTTTATTTCATGGAAATGAACACCCGCATCCAGGTGGAGCATCCCGTGACGGAAATGGTTACGGGTATCGACCTGATTGCTGAGCAGCTACGCATCGCCGGCGGGGAGCCGATCAGCGTCCGGCAAGAAGATATCCAGATGAATGGGCATGCGATCGAATGCCGAATCAATGCCGAAGATGCCCAACACAACTTCAGACCAGCCCCAGGACGGATCACGGGTTGGTTACCGCCTGGAGGCCCTGGAGTCCGCGTCGATAGCCACGTGTACACCGGCTACGACATCCCCCCCTTCTATGACTCCCTGATCGGCAAGCTGATCATCTGGGCGCCCAATCGCCCTGCAGCCCTCGAACGCATGAAGCGAGCTCTCAACGAGTGCGCCATCACCGGCATTCCAACAACGGTGGACTTCCACCTGCGCATGCTCGACCGCCCTGAATTCCAAAGGGGCGACGTGCACACCAAGTTCGTTGAAGAGGAGATGCTCTAAGCGGGAGCAAAGGGGTTGCCAACGGCGCTCCCACCATGGATTAAGGCCGTGATTAGGGCAGTGATTCAGGCCGTGATTTGGGCGAGGGACTGGGCGCGGAGCAGCACCAAGGAGAGCAATCCTTGCTGCCCAACCAAGAGTTCGCGCAGCAAGCTGAGCAGCCCAACCCAGATCACGGGAGTGACATCCACGCCCCCGATGGGAGAGACAACTCGGCGGGTCACCCCCAAGATCGACTCTGTGGGCCAGGCCACAAGTGGCCAAAAGCCCTTGGATAGATCCACCTGCGGATACCAAGTGAGCACGATGCGCGCCAGGAATGTGAGGGTCCATGCGGCCAACAGCAAACCCAGTGCCAAGTTGAGAAGAGGGAGGATGGCGACAAGCGTTGGCGTCACAAAGCCCTAAGCATTGGAGATCTCATCGTAGAAACTTGACCTTGATCCCTAAGATCGCAGCCAATCAGGCCTCGCTAAACGCATTCGGTCCTAATTCCTTATGACGCCCTCCCTCTCCAATTTTCTGACCAGCCTCGTTGCTGGTGTCGCGATCGTTGTGATCCCTGCTTCTATCGGGCTCTTTTTCCTCAGCCAAACCGATCAGGTTGATCGCAAACTTTGAAGACCCTTTCACGCTCCGTAGACTGGGCTCACTAGACCCGAGCTTCGGTTCCACGCAGGTCGTTATCAGAGAGCTTCACTGTGGTTAATGCCAGTCTGAATTGGGCCAGCATTGTTGGGATTGTGCTGGCTGTAGGTGGAGCACTGCTCTACTTCATGCGCAGTTTCAAGCCCGCTCTCGCTCGTGATTACGACGTGTTCTTCGCGGCGATCGGCCTTCTCTGCGGTGGAATTCTTTTCTTCCAGGGCTGGAGACTCGACCCAATCCTCCAGTTTGGACAGTTCCTGTTGGCGGGAACCACGGTGTTTTTTGCCTACGAGAGCGTTCGTCTTCGGGGGATTTCAGCGGAACAGGCAAGGCGCTCGGCCTATTTCGATGACGAGCCCGAAACCGCAAGCCCCGCTGGAGGTTTGCGGGGTGGTTACGACGATCCCTACGAACGATTCGACGAACCCCAGCCGATACGACGCCGGTTTGGTGGCCAAGGCCCGGATGAAGACGAGAGGCCTGAACAAGATTTCTACCGCCCCCGTCGGACCTCCAGAGCTGCGATCCCAGAGCAGGCCGCGAGTCGGAGCCGTCAGCGGCCCGATCCCCCCTCCGATTGGTCAGACAGCAGCGAACGGGAGAGGCGCATGGCCCGATTTGGTCGTGGCGACGACTCTGCACCGAGTGGTCCAAGCTTTGGAGATCGCCGCAGCCAACGCCAGGATCAACGCCGAGGCTCTCGGCCAACTCCCGTCGCTTCGTCCAGGCCTGAACCCTCATCACGCGCCTCTGCTGGGGAGGCTGGCCTCAACCAGCGCACGACAGGATCAGCTGGCCGATCAGCGACTGGATCAGCACGCAGCGGCTTAGACGGACAACCTGGCATCCCCCAAGGCACACCGCTGCGTCGAGAACCCGAAGATGCCGCTTACTCCCCAAGCCCGCGGCAACCCTCTTCCAAACCCCCGGTGAGCAGACGCAACCCAGCCCCTGAAAACGGGCCTGCAACGTCTAGGGACACCAATCGCACCCCTCCCCGCAGTTCCCGCCCCAGGGATAACAACTCCCGCTTCGACGACTGATCAGTCTGAGCATTCACTCCGGTATGACTCGACGCCTCCTCCTCGTGCTGCTCGCACTGGGAGTTGCTGCCTGTGAAGGTCGCTCGACCCGAGCACCATCTGGCCTGCTGGAGCCACAACAACAAGACCCTGCCCTCAGCGGTGATGGGCGGTTGTTAGCCGTGATCGAAGACCAAAACGGCAGACCGACCGTCCAATTACGCAACGTGCAAGGTGGGGGTTCGTTGCGTTTACGCCACCTCTCTCGTCATCAGCCCCATAGCTCGCCGTCCTTGAGCTGGAACGGCCGTTATTTGGCCGTCATTACCCAACGCGGCAACCACAGGCTGGTCTTGATTGAAGATCGCCTCAATGGCAAAGCCCACCCCCTGCGCTTGCCCTCCGGGCGAGATCCCGTGCAAGTCAGCCTTGCTCCTGATGCCCGCAAGCTCGCCATTCAAACCGCAGACCAGGGACGTTGGCGTGTTGAAGTGATCGATCTGAGTGGCTTGCTGGAGCCCGACGGGCCTGGAGGCCAGCGACGCACGACGCCGAACGAGTCAAACCGATGAGACAGCGATTCCTGCCATCGGCCTTCCTGCTCTGTTTCCTCGTTTTGGGCTGCGGTCAAAGCGGGATCCGTCCCATGTCCAGGGTCGGGGCATCGCTGCGTCGAAGCGCCGAGAGCAGGCGCCTTCCCTCGATGGGACAACGTTGGCTCGCCACCCTGGCCAGTCGCAACGGAAGAGAGCGCGTGGAACTCATTGACCTGAGCAACGACACACCGGTGCCCCTGAATGGGATCAATCAGGCCGATTCCCAGACCATCAGCCTCAGCGTGAGTGGGGATGGGCAGAGGATCGCCCTTGTCCGTCAACGCGAAGAACGAACCGAACTCATGCTTTATCGACGCAATGCCAGCGCGTTGCAACGCCTACCCATTAATCCGCCGGGTGTCCCCCGTTCTGTGAGCCTGAATGGGAATGGTCGACTTCTCGCCGTTCAGGTGAGCCGCAGAGGGCGTTGGGATGTGGACTTAATTCGCCTGCCCTAGCTAGGGAATCAACCCTGCCCAATGCAAAAAGGTATCGCCGCTGAGGGCTTCCGTGAGCACGACAGCTAGAAATCCGATCATGGCGAAACGGCCATTGATCCTCTCGGCATAGGCACTCCAACCAAAGGCAGGCACATCTTTGGTGGTGGCACTGGTGGTGGAAAGGGGCTCTGGAGCAGCCGACGCAGAGGAGGGGTCCTCCGGAGTGCGATCGCTGACTTGATCAGGCTTGTTCATGGTTGATAACTGCTAGCGGGAATCAGGCTCCAATCGCCATCCCCACGCAGTTCAAGCACGTTGTCATGGAAGTGCTTGAGGGAAGGGCGATGGCCAACACTAATAAAGGAGAGATCTCGATCCACAAGCAACTCATAAAGCTGCTTCTCTGTCTTCACATCAAGGGCGCTGGTCGCCTCATCCAGAACCACAAAACTCGGAGAATTCAACAACAAGCGTCCAAAGGCCAGTCGTTGCTGTTCTCCAAGAGAGAGAATTCGGGGCCAATCCTGCTTGATATCCAGGTCGGGATAACGCGTCACCAACTTCTGCAAACTGACTTGCTCCAACACGCTTCTCAACTGCTCATCACTAAAGCGATTCTCATCTGCTGGATAACAAAGCTGTTCTCTTAACGAGCCCAGCAACATATAAGGCTTCTGGGGGATGAACAGCAGATCCCCCATCGAGGGCCTCTCAACACTGCCCCTGCTGGGCTCCCAAAGGCCGCTAATCATCCGCAGCAGGGAAGTCTTTCCACATCCGGATGGCCCCACAACCAAAAGCTTGTCGTGGTCACCGATATCAATCGTGAGATCTTCGATGACGGGATTCTTTCCATTCGGAGGATATAAGTCTGCAGACCGAATCACGATGCCGTTGCTTCCTGGCACCTCGCGACTGTTGCTGCTGGGGGCCTGCTGGCTCACCTGCTCAATTTTGGTTTGGAATCCTTCGAGACGACTAATGCCGGCGGCAAACTGAGCAAGCTGCTCAATGCGAGCCACGATGAAGAACAACGATCCCTCCACCATGTTGAAAGCAAAGTTAGCCTGATTGAACACGCCAAAATCGATCTCTCCTGCGAAATACACAGGTGCCATAACCAAGAAGGGCAGAAAAACTCCCGCATACGACACCGATCGCCGCATGACATCGATGATGACCTGCCAAATAATGAGGAGATTGAAGTTTTTAACAACAGAACCCAGACGCCGATAGGACTCTTGCTTTTCTTGCCCCTCCCCCGAGTAAAAGGCAATGGATTCAGCATTGTCCCTGATATGAACCAGTCCGTAACGGAAATCAGCTTCATAGCGGAGCTGGTCATAATTAATGCGCACGAGGTTGCGCCCTGAAACAATCAGAAGCGTGGTGGCAACCGCCGAGTAGGCAAACAGAGCGAACGTCAGCCTAGAGCTAATACTCCAGAGCACCAAGATGTTGAGCGAAAACGTTAAGAGCGCATCAAAAAGACCCAAGGCAAGGCTCAAACTTTGCGCCGTAAAAGACTCCGTATCTTGGGTAATCCTCTGGTCAGGGTTATCAACATCCGTTTCGTCTTCACTATTAGGATTGAGAACGTAATAAGCCCTGTTTTTCATATAGTCGCCAATCAACGATTTAGACAGCCACTCCCTCCAAATAATTCCCAGCTTTGCAGTGATATAAACCTGAGTCACCCGAATGGGAAGGGCTATCACAAAACAGGCACCATAAATAGCCAATCGTCCATAGAAACCACCTTGGTCCTTATCCACCAAGGCATTCGTGATGTCTCGGTAGATAAATCCGATCCCCGTATTAATGCCGTTAACAGCAAGCAACATGAACACAATCGTTGCCAATAAGCCCCAATTGAGCCAACGCCGCTGGCGCAATTGCTGACGGAAAGCAATGAAACTGGCCAAACCAACCAGAAACAGCCCAACGAAAGCCACTCCCCACCAACTCGACCAAATCGTGGCGATCGTTCCCGAAACACCCGACAGATATTTCTCCGTTAAGTCGGGTTGAAACCGATCCAGGCTTCGAATCAAAGCGGTAAGAACCGCAAGCACCAACCCGCCAACACAAAACAGAAGGCACAACAACAGCCAAATGAACTGCCATCCGCTGGCCTGATCAAGCGGCAAGAAAAAAGGTTGGGCCAGGTGACGCAGCTTCGCGAGCTGATGACGCAGATTTTTAAACGGGCCGCTGCTGGCGAAAGGGGACGCTGTCATGACGCCATTCTCACAAGCCAGACCTTCATCCGGGAGGCCAATCCAGGGAACGCCCACCGATCACATGCACGTGCAAGTGGAACACGGTCTGCCCGGCACCCTCTCCGCTGTTAATCACCGTTCGCCAATCCCTTAACCCTTCTTGTTTGGCAACCTTCGCAGCCACCAACAGCAAATGCCCAAGCAGCTGCTCATCCCCTTTCTCCGCCTCGCGCAAGCTCTCGATTGGTTTGCGCGGAATCACCAGCACATGCACAGGAGCGGCTGGAGCGACGTCGCGGAACGCCAAACAGCTGTCATCGCTGTACACCTCATCGCATGGAATGTCTCCACGCAAGATGCGGGCAAAAATCGTGTCACCAGCCATGGTCACAACCCTGGGCAAAACAGTGCATGAGACGGGTGGGGCATCAGATGCCTACCCCGCAACCATTCAATGCTGGCACGCTGCTCAAGTGCATCCCTTCAAGGGATGGAGGCGCTACCCGTCACGGTGGAAGTGGATCTGGCCCCAGGGCTTCCCGGCTTGCAGCTTGTGGGACTTCCAGATACCGCCATCCAAGAGTCGCGCGAACGCGTCCGGGCAGCGCTGCGCAACAGCGGGTTTCGCGGCCCCCTGGTTCGGGTCATTGTCAATCTGGCGCCAGCCGATCGACGCAAGGAGGGACCCGCCTTCGATCTGCCGATCGCGCTGGCCTTGCTCGTCGCCAGCGGTCAGCTTGATCCCCAAAAACTGGAAGGGCTCTGCTGCGCCGGAGAACTGGGCCTGGCGTGCCAAGCGAAAACCCAGCAAGCCAAAGCCTTTGTGGTGCCATCAGCCAACGCAGCCGAGGCGTCACTCGTGGACGGACTCCCCATCGTGAGCGCCAAAACGCTTGGCGAGCTCGTTGAGCAGTTACGGCATGGAAGCCAGAACAACCGTTGTTCTCCCCCCAAAAAGAAAGAGCCTGCAACGACCACCATCCCAACCAGCGCATCAGAACCTCCGTCCGCAGCACCCCTCACGATTCAGCATTTCGCTCGAAAAGCCCTGGCGATTGCCGCCGCCGGTGGGCATCACCTTCTGATGGTGGGACCTCCTGGCTGTGGCAAAACGATGTTGGCGCGAGAGCTCCCCAGTCTTCTTCCGCCGTTGAGCGACTCAGAGGCCCTAGAGCTCACCCGCCTTCAATCCATTGCTGGCACGCTCGGCAGCGTGACAAACCTGGTGCGGCAACGACCCTTCCGAGCACCGCATCACAGCACCACGGCAGCAGGGCTTCTCGGGGGAGGGATCAATCCCCGTCCCGGCGAATTGAGCCTGGCCCATGGAGGCGTGCTGTTTCTTGATGAGCTCACTGAATTTCCGAGAGCCATCCTCGATCAGTTGCGTCAGCCTCTGGAGGAGGGCGTTCTCTGGATCAGCCGAGCACGATTGCGCTGCTCTTTCCCCTGCAGGGTGACCCTGGTGGCGGCGACCAATCCATGCCCTTGCGGATGGCATGGTGATCCTTCCAATCGCTGCCGTTGTTCTGAACTTCAACGGCAGCGCTACTGGAATCGTTTGTCTGGGCCATTTTTAGATCGGCTCGATCTTCAATGCCGCCTCGAACCCGTGCCGACCAGCCAACTTCGCCGGTGCTTCAAGACAGCAGAAGACCCAACGGAGACTCCAAGAAAAGGCAGCTTCTCTCCCAAAGCCATCCAAGCCGCGCGCATCAAAATGTGCCAACGCAACCCGGGCAAGCAGCTCAACAGCCAACTCAGCGCGCTGGAGCTCGGGCGTTACGGCCAGATCGCAGAGCGAGCCTTTCAATACTGGGAGCAGGTGGTGTCGAAACGGCAGTTGAGCATGCGCAGCAGCTTGAGACTTCTGCGCGTTGCCCGAACCATTGCCGACCTAGACGCTGTGCCAACAGTGGGCGAGCAACACCTAGCGGAAGCGATCTGCTTCCGAAGCTATGACCACGCGCCCAGAGCTAACAGCTAACGGACCGTCGCTTAACGCGATCCATGGTGAGGAACGTCGCGATAGGGCTGGACTCCAATCGGAGGTGGAACCGTCTTCTTCTCTTCACTTGGATTTCCAACAGCATGCGACAGGGTTTCTGCTAACCATTCGCGCAGCGAACTAAACATGAATGCCATGGTGGGTCTCCTCCGAGATGCACCCAGTCTCGTCAGGCATTCAAGAAAAAGAAACAGTCGAAATACCGATCATTCAGCGTGCCACGGCAATGAATCCGACGTAGCACGCCGATCTAAAAGCTAAAACTGCGAACGAATCAACGACGGCGACGGCGCTGCTGAGCTTTGCGCTTGTACTTCTCGATTGGAGTTTCGTGATGGCGGAGACGCTTGAGATCCGCGAAGATCCCGGCCTTGGAGACCTGACGCTTAAAGCGACGTAGGGCAGATTCGATGCCTTCGTTTTCTCCGACCGTGACCTGAGTCATTCAACAAGCGATGATTTCCAGCTTGTCAATGTAGCAAGCGATCGGCAAATGGATCAAAGGGCATCTGGCAATCCAGGCATGCTGTCCCGATACACATAAAGATGTCCCAGGGTGCGCTTGCCGTATTGACGCCTCATCAGCTTCCAACCTGGTTCAAGGTTCAGCTTGAGGAAACCGTTTCCAGGACCTCCTGAACGAGCCACCACCATGGTGGGACGGGAGGGATCACGCGTCGGAACGGCCAAGAGCTCGATGTCCGCGCCAGTTTTGACGACGGAGAGTCGATAACGCGTTCCAAGGTCATCCCCTCCAATCCGCAGGGAATAGCCATTGCCATCGATGTAGCGGTTACAGATTCCTGTGAAGTCAAAAGTGGCCAACAGCGGATCCACGACAGCAGGCGACGATCCCGAAACCGCAAAACAAGGACGGGCGCTCGTGCGCTGCTCGTAAATGTTCAGCTGCGAGTTCTCACCCTTACCGATGGGAGCCGACACCATCACAAATTGGCTTTCGTCGACGTCTGCAGCCGTGAAGACAGAGCCTTGCGCTTTTGCTGCTTGCGGGAGGCCTGTGGCCGCAGCAGCGGCAAACACAGCAAATGCAACAGCAGCGTTCCAAGGACGGCCCATCAATCAATTCCGATCGTTAAAGGGATCGTATTAGTCCCTTTGGATCTGAGCACGTGCCATCAGGCCGGTTTGTTGAGACGAATCGCGACCAAAAGTGACCCAAGCGTCGCTGGAAGACTCAAACCAAGGATCCATCGCGTTGGGTTGACGCCCAGATCAGGATCGCCGTAAGCCAATTCAAAAACACAGCCAGTGGCTGCGATTCCAAGCACGCATGCCAGGGCCAGGAACAGCCCAGAAAGGGGTTTCATTGGCATCGGTTTAAGGCGTCATGGGGCGGACGTCTGTGGCGCGGAAGCCATGATCTTTTAGCTCCTTTTTAAGGCCAGTGGCATCGGTCACGCGATCCACAAACAACACCCCACGGAGATGGTCCATCTCGTGCTGAATGCAACGCGCCATCAAACCGTCGGCCTTCATGGTGCGGGGCCGCCCCATCTCATCCCTGAAACTCAATTGAATGGCCGTAGGACGGACCACATCGAGGTACACCCCTGGGATGCTGAGGCACCCCTCCTCGTACGTATCCACCGATGCGCTGCAGGTGGTGATTTCTGGGTTGATCAGCACCAGAGGTGGCGTGCTGGGGGTCTCAAAGTCGAGGTCGATCACCAGCAATTGCTGATGCACCCCAACCTGAGGTGCCGCCAAGCCGATGCCACGGGCCGTGTACATGCTGCGCAACATGTCGCGGGCCAAGTCGCGCACACGCTCGTCCACCTTGCCAATCCTGCGCGCATCACCCCGTAGCGCGTCGTCGCCAAGGGTATAGATATTGAGCGGAGCACTCTCTAAGGGCTCCTTAGGCACGGCAATGGAGGAGCTGCTCTTCTCAGCCGATCGTGCCAACTGGGCGAAGCTCCTAGCCAAAACCCCTCCTACTTTGAAATTGTTCTGATCTTAGGCAGACCTGATCTCTGCTTGATCCGTTCGACATGTCTCTGCAACAGCCCCTACCTGCCACAACCGCTCTCGGACGGACTTCGCTGCTGCGTGCTCCGCAACTGCTGGGGGATTGGCTGCTCTGGCTCGAGCAGCGTCCCCACGAGAAAGGCCGCACCACAGCATGCATCCGGCGCTGGGGGGAGCCAGAAGCCACACCTCTGGAGCTCACACCAGCCCCCATCAATTTGCGCAGCAGGGTGCACGACTACGGCGGAGCGCCGCTCACGGCGGCGCTAACGGAAGGAACACTCCAGCTGGTTTGGGTCGATGACAACGACGGTTGCCTCTGGTTCCAAGCCTGGACAGGTCTTGATGGAAATACCCCCCAAGCGCTGCACGCCCTCGACAGCCCCCAACGGCTGACCGCCCCCCGTAACAGCGCGCTGGGGGGCGGCGTGATTGACCCTCTCCGCTCGCGATGGCTGGGCGTGATCGAGGAGTCCGGTTGTGATCGCTTGGTGAGCGTGGCCCTCGATCAGCGGGATCAAACCCCTGATGTCGTCCATCAGCCTGCTGATTTCGCGGGCTATCTCGCCCTCAGTGCCGACGGAGCCCAACTGGCTTGGGTGGAGTGGCAACAACCCTCCATGCCCTGGGATTGCTCCCAGCTCGTCTTGGCGCGACTGACGGCCTCTGGCTCCATCGAGGCTTGCCGTGGGATCGCGGGCGCTGAACCATCCCAGGCCCAGGGGATCTCCGTGTTTCAGCCCCAATGGCTGCCGGATGGAAGCCTCGTCGTGGCAGAGGACAGCAGTGGCTGGTGGAATCTGATGCGCCATCCCAACGCCGACAGCATGAACATCCACTGGCAACGCCTTTGGCCCATGGCCAAGGAGACGGCGATGCCCCAGTGGGTGTTTGGGATGAGTACCACCGCTTGGGATGGGGAGAAGCTGTTAGCCGCCGTCTGTGATCAAGGGGAATGGCAGTTGCAACGGCTCGGTCTCGATGGCTCGGCAGAGAGGGTGGAACAACCCTTCAACGATCTCGCCGATCTGCACGCATCCCATGGCCGGGCTGTCGCCATCGCCAGCAACAGCACCACAGGCCATGGACTGCTCGAGCTCGACTTGGGCTCAGGAACCTGGCGACACACTCCAGCCGCCTCCGCCGCCATGGAAGTCAACGCGATCAGCGTGGGGCAATCGCTGTGGTTTGACGGATCCGGTGGGCAACGCACCCATGCCTGGTATTACCCCCCTGTCGGGGGAGCCGATGCCTCGTCGCCACTGCTGGTGAAAAGTCACAGCGGGCCTTCATCCATGGCCCGCCGCGGCCTCAACCTCGCGATTCAGTTCTGGACCTCCAGGGGCTGGGGCGTGGTGGACGTGAATTACGGGGGCTCCACAGGCTTTGGCCGGACCTACCGCGACCGGCTTCAGGGGGGCTGGGGCGTGGTGGATGTCAACGATTGCGCCGCAGCCGCCAAAACCTTGATTGCCACGAACCGCGCAGATCCGAGCCGCATCGCCATCGAAGGGGGCAGCGCCGGTGGCTTCACCACGCTGGCCTGCCTCTGCTTCACCGATGTGTTCCGCGCCGGTGCCTGCCGCTATGCCGTGAGCGATCCCAGTGCCTTAGCCACCGAGACGCATCGCTTTGAAGCCCGCTATCTGGATGGACTCATCGGCCGTTGGCCCGAGGAGCGGGATCTCTATGAGCAGCGATCGCCGCTGGGCCATGCAGACCAGATCCGCTGTCCTGTGATCTTTTTCCAGGGCCTCAAAGACAAGGTCGTCCTGCCGCAGCAAACCGAACGCATGGCCGAGGCCCTACGCCGCAATGCCATCCCAGTGGAGGTGCACACCTTCCCAGAAGAAGGCCATGGCTTCCGAGATAGCGCCGTGCAGATAGCTGTTCTTGAATCGACTGAACGTTTTTTCCGCCAACACCTCAATTGTTAGAGGCTTGGCCATATCCCAACCCACGGAACTGCCGATGCACCTCTTCCATTTGTGATGCGGACAACAGCGGAGGCTCCCCTAGCTGCAGCGCTTGCAAGTACATCTGTGCCAGCGTCTCCACCTCAACGGCAATCTTCAGAGCCTGATCAAGATCCCGTCCCAAACTGACCAATCCGTGGTGAGACAGCAGGCAGGCCTGCCGGTCCTGCAGCGCCTGCACCGTATGGGCTGATAGCGCAGCGGTCCCGAAGGTGGCGTAGGGAGCACAGCGAATGTCATCACCACCAGCCACCGCTGTCATGTAGTGGAACGGCGGAATCCCCCGGTCATGGCAGGCCAGCGCCGTTGCATGAATGGGATGGCAATGAAACACCGCCATGGCATCGGGACGATCCGCCAAAACATCGGCATGCAATCGCCACTCGGACGAGGGTCTCCGCCCACGGCCAGGGAGTCCGCTGGGCAAAGGTTGACCGTCAAAATCGATCGCCACCAGATCCTCCGGCTCCATCTGGTCGTAGGCCAAGGAGCTGGGGGTCACCAACAATCCCCCCTCAATCCGCAACGACAGGTTGCCGGATGTGCCCTGATTCAAGCCGGTGCTGTTCATGGCACGGGCCACGTCCACGAGCTCGCAGCGCAAGGCCCGTTCGTTCTCGTTCATCCTTCTCCCTGAATCAGCCACGGTTGTAAAGCTCCTTCAGGCCAACTTCAGTGGCCGGCGCCACACCACGGTCGGTGATCAGAGCCGTCACAAGCCGCGCCGGGGTGACGTCGAACGCCGGATTAAACCCAGCGCAACCATCAGGCGTGAGTTGCACGCTCACAATTTCACCGGCCGACTCCCCCGCAATCACTCGCCCCTGAATGGACGTCACCTCCTCAGCAGAACGCGCTTCAATCGGGATCTCTGCCACCCCATCCGCAAGACGCCAGTCGATCGTGGACGTCGGCAGGGCGACATAAAAAGGCACGTTGTTGTCGTGAGCCGCCAGGGCCTTGAGGTAGGTGCCAACTTTGTTGCAGACATCGCCGCAGCGCGTGGTGCGATCGGTCCCAACGATCACAGCATCCACCTGTCCATGCTGCATGAGGTGACCACCTGCGTTATCCACAATCACGGTGTGCGGAACCCCCTCCCGCGCCAACTCATAGGCCGTGAGCGAGGCCCCTTGATTGCGCGGCCGGGTTTCATCCACCCACACATGAATGTTCAACCCAGCGCGATGGGCCTTATAAATCGGTGCCAAAGCCGTTCCCCAGTCAACGGTCGCCAGCCAGCCCGCATTGCAGTGGGTGAGCACCTGAAAGGGCTCGTTCTGTCGTGCGCTAGGTCGCTGCTCTGCCAGCGCTTGGAATAGATCGAACCCATGCACCCCAATCGACTCGCACATCGCCACGTCTTCATCGGCAATCAGCGCCGCCTCCCGCCGTGCTGCCGCCGCTCGCTCCGCTTCGGGCAAAGGCTGCACCAGATCACGAACCCGTTCCAAGGCCCAACGCAGATTCACCGCTGTAGGGCGACTGGCGTTGAGCTGATCAAAGGCTTGGCCCAAGCCCGCATCGCTGGCGTCGTCTTGCAGGGCAAGCATCAAGCCGTAGGCGCCGGTCACACCGATCAATGGTGCGCCCCGCACCACCATCGTGCTGATCGCCTCAGCCGCTTGATCACAACGCGTCAGCGTTCGGGTGATCAAGCGATGGGGCAACTGGGTCTGATCGATCACACCCACGGAACGCTGATCGGCTTCAAGCCAAATCGTCCGCCAAGCCTGGCCATCAATGTTCATGGTTGAATCAACGGCAAGCGCCGAGTGGCTTCTTCCATTCTCCGATGCACACGACTCAGGGATTTAGAAGCGCAGACACCCTTTGTGAAGCTGATCAAATCGGTCGATATCCAAACCAGTCAGGGACCTGGTTCTGACTTTCACCATCCTGCTGGCGATGGAGATGCACGTACACACCGTTGCTCCCCGTCAAGGACAACTGTTCAATCGCCAAGCAATCGTCGACGGCACTGAGATCGTCCTTGTGCTGCTCAAGGGCATCTAGCAACCAGCGCTTCTTGGCTGTTGCTTTCGCGGCTTGCGGCGAGGAGGCCACAACGAGTCCAAAGCGATGCAATTCCGCAAGGGAGTCGGGCTGATAGGCCCCGAGGTTGACGAACCACAGACGCTGCTGCGCAGAAGAAGGCTCCATCTCAAGGGTGACGCGCCAACCATCAATGCAATGCACGGCCATGTAGCTGTCGAGATGCAACCCGCGACGGCGACCAAACCACTGGCGACGAAGCTCGGGATAGGTGTCTTCGATGCAGCGGCCCGCTACGAAGCGCACATCATGCAGCTCAATCAAGCTTCGATCGGTGCGTCCACCAAGGACAACCAAAAACAAGATGGACTGTTCCACGCACTAATGGCGAAAGGAATTAGCCATGCTCACGAAAAAAGTCGATCACACTGACCAGCTCATCAGCGAAGCGATCAATCTCAGCGTGCGTCGTGCAAAAACTGAGGCTTGCCCGGGCTGATCCCGTCACGCCGTAGAGACGATGCAGCGGTTGGCAGCAATGGTGACCACTGCGAATACAAACGCCGGCCAGATCCAGCATCGCCGCGATGTCGTTGGCATGAACACCCTCCACCACAAACGTGGCAAGGGCTCCACGATCAGGCTGCTGCTCAGGCGTAGGGCCAAGAATGCGCAGACCATCAATCGATTGAAGCCGGCCAAACAGATGGGTGGTGAGCTCCGCCTCCCACGCCTGAATCGCATCGAATCCAAGCGTTTGCAGGTAGGTGATGGCAGCACCCATGCCGATCGCTTCACCAATGGCTGGCGTACCCGCCTCAAACTTATGGGGGAGGTCCGCCCAGGTGCTGTGATCCAAGAACACCTCTTGAATCATTTCGCCACCACCAAGGAAGGGCGGCATCGCCATCAACGTTTCTTCCGCAGCCCATAGAAAGCCCATTCCAGTGGGGCCACACAGCTTGTGAGAAGAGCCCACGAGGAAATCAGCGCCAAGGCTCTGCACCGAAATGGGTTTATGCGCCAGGCTTTGACAGGCATCCACCAACACCTTGGCCCCAACAGCATGGGCAAGGGCTGCAATCTCTTCGATCGGATTGCAGCACCCCAGGGTGTTGCTGATGTGCACCAAGCTCACCAGGCGTGTTCTCTCATTGAGCTGATCCCGCAGGTCCGCTAGGTCAAGCGTGCCCTCAGGGGTCACCCCCACATGCCGAAGCACACAACCCGTCCGTTCCGCGAGCAATTGCCAAGGCACCAAATTGCTGTGGTGCTCCATCACGGTGAGCAGCACCTCATCCCCAGCCTTCAGCTGGGCATCACCCCAACTGCGAGCCACCAGGTTGATGGCTTCGGTGGCATTGCGCGTAAACACGATTTCTTTCGCGCTGGATGCACCGATCAAGCCAGCGGTAATCGAACGAGCCCCCTCAAACGACTCTGTGGCACGGGCACTGAGCTGGTGAGCTCCCCGATGGACATTGGCGTTGTCGCAGGCGTAGTAGTGCTGAATCGCATCGAGCACGACACGGGGCTTCTGACTGGTCGCCGCATGATCCAGATAGATCAGGGGCTGACCAGATCCTGAGACCTGGTCAATAATCGGGAAATCGACACGAACTCGTTCCGCAATCGTTACGGGGGCGTTACGGGGAAGTGTTGTCATGGGGTCATCCCTCCGACCTGCAGGCTGCCGCCCAACCAGCGCTGCGAGGCATTGAGAGGCAAGCGGTCCAAAACCTCCTTGCAGTAGGCACGCAGCAGCAAGGTTGCGGCCGAAGACTGCGTAATGCCGCGGCTGCGCAGGTAAAAAAGCTGATCCTCCTGAAGCTGACTCACGGTGGCCCCGTGGGTACAACGAACATCGTCGGCCACGATTTCCAACTCGGGCTTGGCATCCACGCGGGCGCGCCCAGAGAGCAACAAGTTTCTGCTGAGCTGGGAGGCATTGGTGCGCTGCGCCGGCCTGGGCACTTGAATAGCTCCGTTGAAGATGCTGTGAGAACGATCGGCAGCGATCGTTTTTTGCACTTGGTCAAGCGTGCCCTCAGGCCCCTCAAAGCGCACAGCGGTATGAACCGCAAACTGCTCGTCAGCAGCGGTGACGGAAAGACCATGAATAGAAGCAGAAGCCTGGCCATCCACCTGCACAACACTCGGCTCCAGTCGCCCGAACGACCAGCCCTGAGACACGGAAACCAGGGAGTAATGACTGCGCGTCTCTTGCTCCACAGCCAGGTTGGCGAGCAGAGCCTCGCCACCATCCCCTAAAGCAAGCAAACCGTGATTCACCTTGGATTCCTGGCCGAGATGAATTTCGAGCAGATGACTATGGGCAGCCTGGCCCTTCGCGCTCACAACCTGAAGAAACTCGAGCTCTGCTTTTTCTTCAACCAGCAACAAAACCCTGGTTGGAACCAACATGGCGTCGGACGCGACCATCACCAGCTCAACCGGTGGAACTTTGCCGCGGATGCGCAACGCCAAAATCTGCTGACTTACTCCGTGATTCAGCTCCACCGGCCAATCCGACGCGCAGCGGCAGCGGGACAGAGTATGGCCGAGGGCCTGCTCCAACTCAGCCCCTTCGAGCAACGAAATTCCTTCCGGCAATGCCACCCCCTGCAGGGGGTCCTGGCTGCCATCAATCACAAGCCTCAGGGCCTGCTCAGGAACAGGCGGCCAGCTATCTGCACTGGAGGAATCACTCCTTTGATCAGCGAGTGACAGCTGAAACAGGGCCTCTAGGCGAGTGAGGTCCGTGAGTCTCCACGCCTCTTGTCTCCTAGTGGGAAAGCTCTGCTCTGACAGCGCCAATCGTCCTCGGCGCTGAACTGGCTCGAGTGTCCCCGCTGGTGCAGGGAGCTGTGTCAACCAACCCTCGGGCATCGCCATCGTTAGGCCACCCCCTCGGCCGCGAGCTGCTGATCCACCCAGTCGTAACCGATTTTTTCCAACTCAAGAGCCAACTCACGCCCGCCTGTACGCAAGATGCGGCCCGCCCCCATCACGTGCACGTAATCGGGAGTGATCTCATCCAAAAGCCTTTGGTAATGGGTGATCAGCAACGTGCAGTTGTCCTGACTCGCCAACTGATTCACACCGCCAGCAACGATGCGTAAGGCATCAATGTCCAGACCAGAGTCGGTTTCGTCGAGGATCGCGACCACTGGATCCAACAGGGCCATCTGAAGAATCTCGTTGCGCTTTTTCTCGCCACCAGAAAAACCTTCATTCACGCTGCGTTCCAGGAATGCAGGGTCCATTTGCACCACTTGCAAGCGCTCACGCACGTGATCGTCGAAATCAAACGTGTCGAATTCCTCCTTGCCTTGCTTCTCGCGCCGAGCATTCGTGGAGACCCGCAGAAACTCCAGGTTGCTCACTCCAGGGATCTCAATCGGATACTGGAATCCCAAAAACACACCAAGACGCGAACGCTCCTCAGGCTCCAGCTCAAGAAGGTCACGGCCTAGATAGCGCACGGAACCCGATGTCACCTTGTAAGCGGGGTGTCCGGCCAAAATCTTGGACAACGTGCTCTTACCGCTGCCATTCCGCCCCATCACGGCATGAATCTCGCCGGCTTTCACCGTCAGGGTCACCCCATTCAGGATCGGCTTGCCCTCAACGGACGCATGCAAGTCATTGATTTCAAGGAGAGGCTCGGCGTCAGGACGAATCACGTCAGAAGAAAAGGAAGAGAGAAACGAGTATTAAGAAGCTTGGTGCTGGGATTAGCCCACCGAACCCTCAAGCTTGAGGGCGAGAAGCTTGTCGGCCTCAGCCGCAAACTCCATGGGAAGTTGATTAAACACATCCCTACAGAAACCGCTCACCATCATCGACACAGCTTCTTCAAAGCCAATGCCTCGACTTTGGAGATAAAACAATTGATCTTCCGACATGCGACAGGTACTGGCCTCATGTTCAATCGCAGCTTGAGGCTGTTGGGAGCGAATGTAGGGGTACGTGTTGGCGGCAGCTTGATCACCAATCAGCATCGAATCACATTGGCTGTAATTACGAGCACCCTTGGCATTTGGACCAACTTGCACAAGGCCTCGATAACTGTTGCTTGACCGACCAGCACTAATCCCTTTGCTAACAATTGTGGAACGAGTTCGTGGTCCCACATGAACCATTTTTGTTCCCGTGTCTGCTTGTTGGCAATTATTCGTAAGAGCAACGGAATAAAACTCACCAACCGAATCAGCACCCTGCAACACGCAACTTGGGTATTTCCAAGTGATAGCTGAGCCCGTTTCCACCTGCGTCCAGCTAATACGACTGCGATCACCGCGGCACTGACCGCGTTTGGTCACAAAATTATAAATACCACCCACACCATTCTCATCACCAGCGTACCAATTTTGAACCGTGGAATATTTAATCGAGGCATCATCTAAAACAACCAATTCCACAACAGCCGCGTGAAGCTGATTTGTGTCAAACATCGGAGCCGTGCACCCTTCCAGATAGCTCACCGACGCACCTTCTTCCGCAACAATTAACGTGCGTTCAAACTGGCCAGTATCGCCAGAGTTGATTCGGAAATAGGTAGATAGCTCCATGGGACATTCCACGCCCTTAGGAATGAACACAAAAGACCCATCACTAAAGACAGCGGAATTCAATGCCGCAAAGTAATTATCACTGCTAGGAACAACTGAACCAAGATATTTTTCGATCAGCTCCGGATGTTCAATAACAGCTTCACTAAAGGAGCAAAATACCACTCCATGTTCTGCAAGCTTTTCCTTGTAGGTGGTAGCAATCGAAACGCTATCAAAAACAGCATCAACGGCCACATTGCTCAATCTTTTTTGCTCGCTCAGAGGAATCCCTAATTTCTCAAATGTTTCAAGAAGTTTGGGATCAACTTCATCAAGACTTTGCTTTTTCTCTTGTTGCTTTGGCGCTGCGTAATAAACAATATCCTGGTAATCAATGGCTTTATAGCCCAACGCAGCCCAATCAGGCTCTTCCAACTTCAACCAATGGCGATAAGCCTTGAGCCGAAAATCAAGGAGGAACTTCGGCTCATTTTTCTTAGAAGAAATCAATTTCACCACCTCCTCGCTTAGACCTTTGGGGATCTTCTCGGTTTCAATGTCAGTGACAAACCCGTACTTGTACGGCTGACTAACGAGATCGCGTGTGGAGGTACTGGTCATGGACTTCAACCTGCTGTGGCGTGAATCGTTTCCGTGCTGATGGTCTGGTCCTCGCAGCGGAAGGGATTGTCTTCTGTGAGAAACAACATGCAGTGGCAGTCTTTCCGCTCGCGCATGGGCACGCAAGGACAATTCCAAAAGGCTTGGGAGACCTCAGCTTGTTTGTCTTCGTAATGACGACAAGGGCAAAGCGCTCCACCTAAATCATCTTTGTGCTTGGCAAGACCCTTTAAGACAACTGCCGTCACTCCGGGATCACTACAAAAATAAGTGCCGGTTCGTTGGGCGTACGTTTCGGCAAATTTGCGAATGACCTCAAGGCTTTCAGCTGTCGGCTCTGTGCTGCCAGCGGACGCATCGGACATTGGGCTCAAGGGGGGAAAGGAGAGGACGTAGTCAGAGTGGAACTCTGACTACACCCCGGCCAAGGGTCAGGCCAGGACCGAGATACGAAACAAAAGGGTTTCGTTTCTAGGAGACTAGGGCACTGATCCATCGTCCGGAGACCCCATCATTCTGAAGGGGCGAACACCCGCTGAGCAGAGATCGGTCCAATCGTCGTTAACCCTGACGAAGGCGACGGCGGATTCACACGCCGATTCCGGCCTTCCCGTGGCATGGTGAGTTCAACAGCTTCATCCCATGGGAGCTCAGGCTCAGGCCCCGACCCGCGAGACCACACTCACCTTGCTTCTCCGGCAGGGCGAAACCAGTGCGGCGAAATTGGCACAGACATTGGGAATTTCTGTGCAAGCCATGCGCCGGCATCTGCGCAGTCTTGAGGACGAAGAACTCGTGGAAGCCAGCCCCACGCCAGACGGCCCTGGGCGTCCATCCAACCTGTGGAGACTCACAGCGAAAGGGCACCAGCACTTCCCTGACGGCAGCGAGAACTTCGCTTTGGGTCTGCTTGAGTCCATGGCAGCGACCTTGTCACCAGAGGTGATGGCTGATCTCCTCCGCCAGCAAGCTCTGGAGAAAGCAACCCTCTATCGCAAACATCTGGGGAATGCACCGCTCGAAGAGAGAGTCCGCGCGCTGGTGAATCTCCGCCTCAAGGAGGGTTACGTCAGCGACATGCAGCCAGCCCCCACGGGTCCGGGTTGGTGCATCAGTGAATTTCACTGCTCAGTGCAGAGAATTGCCGAGGAGTATCCAGCGGTCTGTGATCAAGAGCTGCAGCTGATCAGGCACACCTTTCCCGACTGTCTGGTCGAGCGCGTGCACTGGCGCCTGGAATCAGGACATTCCTGTGGATTCAGCATTGCCCCTAAACAGGACTAACCCATGCCTGAACAGTCGATCTTCGGTGCAGGCCCCTTGTCTCGAGCTGATGCCGAGCGGATTGAAGCCACGTTGCTTCCCAACCTCGATCGCCACCACCTTCGCCTCTTGGCCCACTGCCTACGCAGCTTTCAAGCCATCGCAGATCCGCGTCAATCAGGTCCCCTTCCAGACCGACGCACGCTCGAGCAATGGCTGTTGCAGCAGCCACAATTTTTGGATGAACCCCAGTTCCGCGACTTACTTCTCAAACAATTTCTAGCGGCAGCGCAGCAGCTCGAAGATCTCGCCAAACAGCAAGATCTCTCCCCGCTGGAACTCAACCTGGAAGCGCTCATTGAAGCCAGCACCAGGGCGAGCAAAGCCAGGCTGGAGGGGCCGCACAAGCACCCTTCGAACTGCGATCATCCAATACAGGCGTCATCCCCCTCATGACCTCGGCCATTCCCAACGCTGTCCATTTCTTTCAACAGAGTTGCGGTCGTTGGCGATCGCAACGCAGTGTTCATCACCTGTTGCACCGACGAGCAGAGGCGGGTGGATCCCTCATCGTTGTGGAAGATCTCGATCCCGACGACCAACGCCTGCAAACACTGGCTGAACAACACGGTCACTCCCCGGGGAGCATTGCAGGAGGAAGCTTTGTGCGTTGGAGCGCCTCGATGGCCTGGGATCAAAACGGCGACGCCCATGACGGAGAAACAATCTTTGGTCTCATCCCAGATGGCGATGACGGACGCAGCGGCACCCTGCTTCGCGATTTGGGCTACGCCGAAAAAGCACCGGCCACCTCAACCTTCCAAATGGATCAACAGGACGGTCTCATCCTTTGCACCAGCTACGAGACCATGACCGTCTGGGAGCGCTTCTGGTTCACCAGCCCGAACGTAAGGCTGCGATCCAGCACGGTGGAAGGGCTTTCCAACAACGCCTCCTTTTGCATGGAAACGCGCTTAAGCGACGACACCGAGGACATCACAGAGGCGCCAGCTGGGGCCAAGGACGCGTCATTGCAACCCCTTTCAGCCCCATTCGGCTGGTAAAAACAGACCGCGGTAACTATTACGGACTGTGAGTGCTGACCGGAGAGGAAGAGGTGCACCGGACTCTTCTTCTACGATCACAAACGAAGGATGTTGAAGTTTGCGTGGCCATTCCTCTGTTGCAGTACGCACCGATCACCCAAAATTCAAGGGTGGCGGCGCTACGGGTCGCATCCGAAGAGGTGCCACGGGCCTATTCCATGGACATCGCCATGGATGCGGACAATTTGAAGTCCGTGATTGAAGGGGCTTACAGGCAGATTTATTTCCACGCCTTCAAGTCCGATCGGGACGTGAATCTGGAATCCCAGCTCCGAGACGGTCAGATCACTGTCCGCGATTTCGTTCGTGGCCTCTGCCTCTCCGACACCTTCCAGAGAAGTTTTTATGGCTTCAACAGCAACTACAAGGTGGTTCGCCATCTCGTAGAGAAGCTTTTGGGACGGAAGACAAGCGGTAAATCAGAAGAGATCGCCTGGTCGATCGTGATTGCCACCAAAGGCGTGACCGGGATGGTCGATGCGCTGCTCGACAGTGAGGAATATCTCGACGCCTTTGGCTACGACACGGTCCCCTATCAGCGCAACCGCGTACTCCCCGGACGAGAGCTAGGAGACACACCGTTCAACATCACAAGTCCTCGCTACGACGAGTACTACCGCGGAATTCTTGGGTTCCCCCAGTTCATCTACACCGGCACGGTCAAATCGATCCCGGCCCGCGCCAAGATCAAGCGCGGCGGCTTCCCCGAGGACTACCTGCCTTGGGTCCGTGGTCTTTCTGGCGCTCGCGGGGCCGCCCCCAGCGGGAGTGCCGATATCGATTACATCTCCAAGGTTCCTTACCGCAGCATCGGCCGCTGAATCACGCAAAAGCATTGCGAAAACTAGGAAAGTCGAGGGGGCCATCAGGCCCCTTTTTTTGTGAGTCCAGCGCGTGGGAGCAGCCAACTGAGACCTCAAGAGCAGGGGTCTGGAGTCAGAAGATGCTGACCACAGCAATGAAAGATGTCTGAAAAATGGAAGTTGGCTGCAAACTGATCCCGAAGAAACTCGGTTGGTTGTCCGTGACGCAAGCCCTCTCATCTCTAGCTCGCCTGACGCTGCGTCAGCTCCGCCAGATGGCAAGTGATCTGGGGGTCACCCTCTACAGCCGAAAGAGCAAGGAGGATCTCGTTAGCGCTATCGCCGAGCGCCAGGATCGTCGCGATGGCGATCTCGAAGCCATGGAGGCAGAGCTGCGTGCTCCCTCCATGCCCGAAGCAACGACCCGGGTCGTTTTCCTACCGAGAGATCCCCAGTGGGCCTACGTTTTTTGGGAAATATCCGATAGCGATCGACGGCAAGCTCAATCAGAAGGAGCCGCCTTCTTGTGCCTGCGTCTCGCCGATGTAACCGGACTTGAGAACGGTTCATCCCACCCTCACACGCTCCAAGAAGTGCCGGTTGATAGCCACAGCACTGAGTGGCATTTGCCTGTTCCTCTTTGCGATCGCGACTACCGCGTTGAACTTGGATATAAGTCTGAGAACAAGTGGATCTCCCTGGCCTTCTCCTCTGTGGCAAGGGTTCCAGCCCTTCACCCAAGCGATCAAATTCTTGATCAGTTTGTCCCCTTCAGCCTGGATGCCACACCTGCTGCCGCTCCCGTGCAGCCGATGACCATGCCTGGGGCTGATCCAGAACCAACCGACAGCAAGCTGCACGAGCGTCTTTATCAAAGCGCCACGACCCACTTCCGCAGTCGCCGCGTTGGCTCCGAGATCCTTCATGAAAGCGATTCAATGGGTTCCGATCAGCGTGGACTCAATGATTCAGGAGTTGGCCTATGGGCCAGCGGACGCAATGAGTCCGGCCTGGGTGGAGTCGCTCCCCGTCAGCGCTCGTTTTGGCTCGTTGCCGATGCGGAACTGATCGTTTACGGCGCAACGGATCCATCGGCACGTCTCACCATTGGCAAAGAAGATGTGCCCCTTTCGAGCGACGGCACCTTCCGCATTCAGGTGCCATTCCGCGATGGTGAGGAGGTCTATGCCATCGAAGCCACGGCTGCTGATGGCGAACAGAAGCGCAATATCACCCTCAATTTTGAGCGTGTAACACCGGAAGACAACAGCAATCCCGCTAGCGAAGCACGCGCTGAGTGGTTCTGATTCTGAACTCCTCAATGCTGCGTTGGTTTGTTGCGATCACTCCCCTAGCAGGGGCCATGGCCTTCCCAATCCTTGTGCCGATCACCATGGCGAAAGTGGGGATCGGCGCCGGTGTGGGTGTCGCGCTCGTTTTGAGCACTCTTTGGTTTGTCGCCATGTTGCGGACATCTGAGATGCCGCACTGAGGGTGGAACTCTCAGTCTGAGAAGCGAACATTCCCCTGTGAATCGATCACAACCCAGGCTTCCTTTACGGAAGCTGATCGTATCGACTGCTTTTGGCCTCCTAGCCAGTGGTTGCAGCCGAGCTGGTGTTGTGCTCGGACAGAGGCCAATCGATCTGGCCTTACCAGATGGGATCGATGTCGGGTTTAACCACCGCAGGGACCGTCGCTATCGAAGTCCCTTAAGCGGCGAATGGAGAAATGGCGACAATCTCGAACAGATGCTGATTGAGGGGATTCAGTCTGCAGACGAAGAAATTTTAGTAGCGGTCCAAGAACTTTCCCTACCGCAGATTGCCCAGAGTCTTGTTGCCGCAGCCCGCCGAGGGGTGACCGTCAAAGTCATTTTAGAAAACAACTACAGCACCCCATGGAGCCAAGCTCATGAGCTCGACCTCAGTGGTCATGGACGCCAAAGACTTCAACGCTTGAGAGCGCAGGCCGATCAAGATCGAAATGGTGTTGTGAGTTCGGAAGAAGCACGAAAACACGATGCGCTACTCATCCTTCAGAACGGACAGATTCCTTGGATTGATGACACCGAAGACGGCAGCAAAGGGAGCGGCCTGATGCACCACAAGTTTGTCACCATCGATGCTGAACGCGTCATCACTGGCAGCGCCAACTTCACCAATTCCGGCATCCATGGTGATGCTGGAGCCACCCAAACGCGCGGCAATGTGAATCATCTGATCGACATTGAAAGTGAAGCTCTAGCTGCTGTTTTCAAAGAAGAGTTTGCTCAGATGTGGGGAGATGGCCCTGGCGGATCGAACGACAGTCGCTTTGGACGCAACAAAACGGCCCAGCCTCTGCAAACGGTCAAGGTGGGACCCGTGAAAATCAATGTGCTGTTTCCACCCCATGCAAAAACAGATCCAGGACATGGACTTGATCTGATTGCGGGTCAACTAAGCAGCGCCAAACAAACGATTGACCTGGCCTTGTTCGTGTTCTCGGCGCAGCAGCTCACCAACAAACTTGCCGACAGGGTTTCCGCTGGCGTGAGGCTTCGGCTGCTTGCTGACCCTGGCTTTGCCAGCCGGTCCTTTTCAGAAGTGCTTGATCTTCTCGGGGTGGCCCTGCCCGATCGCTTCTGCAAATTAGAGGCAGGCAATCAACCCTTAACCAAACCACTCCAAGGCGTCGGCACCCCTGGCCTTGCTCGCGGCGACAAACTCCACCACAAGTTCGCGGTGATCGATAACCGCAAAGTGATCACAGGATCATTCAACTGGTCGCCCTCTGCCGCTCACACCAACGACGAAACCCTGCTGGTCATTGAGTCACCACAACTTGCAGCACATTTCACCCGTGAGATGGATCGAATGTGGCGAGGAGCTGAACTGGGGATCACAGCTCGAATGCAGCGCAAGCTGGATCGACAAAGAAGAAAATGCGGGAGTGGGGTCGAGAGGGGATAAGAGTGGCTTGAGTTCTGCCTTTATCCTCCCAGAGATAAGCAGACAAGCAGTAATCGAGATTTTTTCGGCAACCCAAAGACAAAACCAACAAAAGGCAAATTCCACCTTGAGAGAACCAAAAGGCATTAATTAATGTAAACGAGCTAACCCACCCCAGCCCCACAAAAAATTATACCGAAAACGCATAAAGCCGATAAAAAGATTGCCCGCAGAGGCGGGTTCAGTTACAATAATGGTATAAATTACCAGGATTAGGGTAGTTGATTAGTATCGCCGACCTGAAATATCTTGATTTTCAAATCTGGCTTAGATCTGGCGAAGAGTGTGCAAAACGCTTATTCACCACACAGAGCACTATTTCTCGTCGCAATGCAGAAACGCTTAAAACACTTAATCTAAAAATAAAGAGAGATGAATTTGGCGATTGAATAATAGAAGGCGACAAAACATTTATCAACATGGAAAGAAACATTCATCAACTTTATAGATTAGGAAACAACGAAGAGAAACTACGATTAGAAGCAACGTTCTGGTCTGGACCAACATTGGCAATGCCTGTACCAGAAGGATGGGTTAATGGTGTCTGGAATCATGTTGGAATGGCACGACCACTCCATCTCATCCATGAAGGAATTATCGATGCATGGATAAGTAGTTATCAGCCCGATTTGCCAGAACCGGATAATCCTGATTTTGCTGTCATTGATCTTTGCAAAACTCCAGTAAAGCTAGTTGCAAGTAAACACCACCCATTGACAAAGAAAAAAAATATTTGCAAGCAAGATTTAGAATCATTCCCTGCTTTATCACTACCTAAAGGATGGTTTCCACTTACTGAAGAAAAACTTAGGTCTCATGGATTATGGTCCACAGAAGCAAGGATGAAAAGGTATAGAAAGGAACAATGGGAAGGTAAAACTGAAGACCAGGCAACCCTCAGCTACGCAACATGCTTGGGGTTAGAAGTAATGGAGAATCTTTCAGTCCTTGATTATGACCTTGACCTGACCAGCGGCGAAAGCTTAATAGTGAAGAAAAACTTGATAGACAACGAGAAAGTACAGTCGCTTTTATTGTGCCTAAAGAAAAGAGTTATTGAAAAATCTAAAATTTATGACGAGTTAGAGCTCTGCTTCTAAAACAATAAGACCGCACAAGAACAATTTTTCCGCAAACAACGCATTGAAAACAATACCCCAAAGAGGCGATTGAAACTTTTATGCAAATCATGCATTGAGGAGCATTTATGCAAATCATGCATTAAGGAGCATTTATGCAAAACGTGCAATCATTGATACTTGAATTTTCGCTACCATCAATTAAAATATGTTTTTGATGGGTTCAGTGATTAACTCACCTCCAAATCAGTTAATAAATTTTTGCGCGATACTTAGCGAAAGAAATGATTTGCAGTCCCAGATAAAAGAAGCAACAACTTGCGAGCAGATCATTGCAATAGCAGCATCAAATGGATACGAGATCTCCTATAAAGAACTACGTACATGGTCAAAAGAATTGAAGGCACCTTATTTCCCTTGGGCAGAAAAGGGAAACGAATGGCGTCGAAACTTTTTCTCATGATTGCTATCTATTAGCTTATTTGTTCTGCAGAAATACATAAAATTCATCACATTTCTTTCTCAAGTTCGCGGTGATCGACAACAAAACAGTGATTACTGGTTCATTCAATTGGTCGCCCTCTGCCGCCCACACCAATGATGAAACCTTCCTGATCATCGAGTCACCGCAATTAGCAGCACATTTCACCCGTGAGATGGATCGAATGTGGCGAGGAGCAGAGCTGGGGATCACCGCTCGGATGCAGCGCAAGCTGGATCGACAAACAAGAAAATGCGGGAGTGGGGTCGAGAGGGGATAAGAGTGGCTTGAGTTCTGGCTTTATCACTTCTCGCAGTGGTCACAAAAGCACTAAGGCACCAAAAACTCAGCAGAAACAACGCCACGATCATCTCGATCGAAAAGGTGTCTGATTATCAACCAACAAGCTATATTGGTCGTAAAATGAACAAGACAAGAGCAAGCATTACCTCTAGTAATTGAATGCCTTTGCTGCAGAGCATATGAGTGAATCACTTCTAGCAATATGAACTTTGCCGTTCTTATCACCTCTACATACTGTTTCTTTTCCACCCCAGTTTCTCTTCGATCCTGATGGCATCACAATAAATCCAGCAGCTCTGCAGGTCATTGAGTAAGGGTAAGGGGGGTTTTCATAGTCATCTGGACGTGATTCTCTAGGCATAGGTTTACAACTGACATCTTCGGACTTTACCTTTAGGGTCCCACCATTGTCCAATTTAATACTCTTGGACCCCCCGCAGGATATTAAGAGTGAAGATAAAAGCAAAAGAGAAGAAATTTTCGCGATGAACATTTTATTTAGATTTATTGGAGGAATGTTACCACGTGCAGTAGGTTTCGTCTTATGCAAATCATGCATTTTCCCCAAGGGATTCAACACGATGCGTGAGCATTCCAAAGGCACTGACGAATTCACTTCAATTTAATTCCACTGACTCCAATCACTCCAGTACCTCAACATAGGTCCTTCTGATGATGACTTACTTGAAGTGACTGGCGGGAACAATTATGCCAATGGCAATATGGGAGAAGACACAATCATCTTGCGTGGTGGGTTTGGTGAATACTTAGGTGGCAAGGACAGTGACACCATTGAAGTTTTTGGTGCAGAAGAAGGAACTTCAGTTAACGGCAATATGGGCAAGGATTTCATCACAGGCACAGTCGCAGGCGTCATTTACAGGGGTGGGAAAGACAACGACACTCTTGCAGTCAGTCAAGGAGAAGTATGGGGAGACAAAGCATCTGACACGTTCCGTGGAGTCACTGGTGAAGGATATGCAGTGATTCAGGATTACACCATTGGAGAAGATGTGGTTGAACTCACAATGGATGGCATCTGGAGCAAGACAGAATCTGGTTTGATGTTTACGGATAACTCAGGTGACCAAATCATGCTGCTTCTTGGAATCAATGATCTCGAGGCGGTCACAATCGCATAAACGAGCGCAAAGACACGTTGTTCACCATAATTAGCATTAAGAGACAACTTGACTACCCATCAAACTATAAAAAACTTCTTCACCAGGAAGTAGTGAAAACTATTAATCAATACCCAACAGTTTACGGGTAAAACCTATGCATTTATCGTATTGATTGTTTGCCAAAGCAATATTTCTCAGATATCATTTATATTAAAAAGTTTCCTGATCTTTTCGCTGCCTTTTCTAACATACCTTTCCCATCCTTTTGGCAGTGCCCTCTTCTGCAATCTTGCAAAACTGTCTAAAAGTCAACATATCCTTTAATCTCTTTGTGCGGATGCCTGTCCATCCATTTCATTGCTTCTTCAAGAGAAAATTCAATGTACTCCTGAGCACTTTTGAACTGACCAGTGAATGTTCTGTTCCTCTCTAATTTCCAAAGCAGTTCCCTGACCTTACGGTTCACCTCTATCCTTTTTTGCATCAATCGCTCTTGTCACTACCATCTATTTAGGACCTTTTTGTCAAGAAATTCTTGATCCGTGATATGCAATCATCCTTTTGATCAACTGTGACTTATTCATTCCCACATGCTCCTGCAGTTCCATTAGAAGTGGATTTAACTGCAGATACTCTTGATACGTAAAAGAAACCTGTACAACATATCTTCTCTTTCTCATAGATAATTCTCTAAGGCAACAATAGAACTCTATTCTTTAAGTTGATCCAAACAAGTTCATGAAACTAGTTCATTGAAGTAGTTGCTTTCGCTACGCTCAAGCAACGTTCGCTGCGCTCACGTCTCATTAGGATTGATCTAAAGGATTGAATCTAAACAATCATAAGACCCAAAGAAACTAAAGATCTTTTGTTCATTCAACACAAGGTTATTATACACACTTTGGAGAGATTTGTCAACCCCTTAAGAATCAACTATTGAATAGTTCGATTAACCTTTACAAGGTTATTTATACATATTGCACTTTACAAAAACGAGAACTTATGGTATACTTGTAGGGCAAGTTAGCAATATAACCATGAACTTAGAGCAAGCATTCATCGACAAAATATCCAGTCATCTTCTCCACTATCGATTCAAGGGTGGAGAAACACATCAACTCTGCTGTCCCTATTGCCAGTCGGGTGGCATCGACAGCAAAGGCAAGAAGATCAGCGAATCAAAAGCAAAGGGATACTTCTACAAAAAGGAGAGTTCCATCAACTTCATGTGTCATAAATGCGGGACTGGCAAACAATTCCATAACTTTCTCAAGGATCATTTTCCCACTGAATTCATTGCTTACGTAAAAGAACGAGAACACATGGGTACAACAGGCAAAGGGCATAACTGTCCAACCCTTGCGAATGCTCTTGAAAGTATTGGAGGTTTGAAGTTTGAGAAACCAGTTTTTGATAAAAATAAAATTGATGACAGCACTAGCACTACTGCAAAAGAGTCATCAGATTCTTCTAAAGAAGAAGCATGTGGCAAACCACCCAAAGTTCAAAAACTGCCACCCATGCGCTCACCTCAGCAGCAATCAGGACGCCAAGGACGCATCAACCATCTGATCAAGCAAAAGCATGAGCGTGCTCGCAGGCGCAGAGGTGATCTGTGGTGATCAACCCCAGAAAGGGTTGACAAATTAGCAGTACAGGTGTACTATGCATGTGCCGACAAGGTCGGCATGTACATATAGCTAATTTTAAAAATGAGTAACACCTATTGCATCTTTGAAGCACAGGCAACGCTTGGTTGTGCTTTCGACAAAAAAGATTTGGATCAATACCTCTTGAAAGCGCCACATCAAGATATCCTTCGCGAAATCGCTAAAGGATTTGAAGATGGAGCAACTATTCCCTCGCAAGGCGACGACTTTTGCTCTAAGGATGCTCTTTTCTTTGATACAGATGAAATTTTATGGTACGCAGATAAACATCCCAAGGATTTCAATGAAGAGCTATTGGATTTCTCTGTAGATGAGCGAGAAGCGATCTGGGGTGTATGGAGCGATAATATTGAATGCACTGTTCCGAAATATGCGTGTTGGCTGGCAAACAAGAAGTTTGGGGTTGACGCCAATCTGTATGTTCAAGAGCGATATATGTCTCTCTATCATTGCTCTAACATTTGCTACTCAGTAGAACCCTCAACGAAGATTGTTTGGTAACTACCAACTCGGAAGTAGCACTCTCCCAGTTGGTTTGGCATAAGTATTCAGTAATTGTTCAGTCCTATGCCCTGCAACTTCTGCTAAATCAGCAGGTGAATTCCCTAATGCAAGGGCATGGGATAGAAACGTATGCCTTTGTGAATACAACCTCCTTACGGGCAGTCCTAGGCGTCTTAGAGAACGTTTCCATACGTGCTCTAGTCCAGAGTCATACAAATGCTGATGCGTTCTTGGTGTAATGAATACCAATCCACTCTTGGTATTCATTTCCAGTTCTTGCATTCTTAAACGATGCTGCATCATCATCTCCACTACTTGTGGATTGATCGGGACGACCCTGCTCTTGCCTGTCTTGGTACTGCCCCAAATTCTTCTATGAGTTGCAGTCCCATCTCTCTTCAGTGTCTTACTAATCAAAACCTCACCCTCATCCAATCGAACGGCGTCCCACGTCAAACCAATTAATTCTGAGTTCCTGAGACCTGTACTCATCCAAAAGAAAAAACATGGATAGAACCATTCCTCATTGCTCTTGAGATCTGCCAGCACCTGCTGGATCTCTCCTTTGCTCAGGACTTCTTGATGAACACAACGATGAGGCACCCTCACATGGACTTTATGTAGTGCCTTGTTCTTGGGTTGAACACTACGGATCGTGCTCAAGATCGTGGACTGGGTGGATGCTGCAAGTCCTCTCTGCTGCATCCACTCAACAAAGGTCAGAACCTCCTGCTTGGTCTTGATCGAACAACCAAACTTCAGGACAGTTCGATAGGTATGGGTCACCCTTGCCTGATTCTTTTTTTCCATTAATTGCCTCAACGCCTCTAATAAATCAAGATCCTTTCCATCCACTAGCGGGCGGTAGCGATTCAACGTCAAATCAAGATCACCCTGCTGGTAATCACTCCAGATCTCTGCTGAGATCGATAGTGCCCTTGCTCTGGCAACAGGATCGTCCCATCTACCCAGGCGATTAATGAAATAATCCTTGCCGTCCAGACGGACTCTCACTTGCAGGGCACCGTTGTTATTCCTCAGGGTTGGTGCTTTCCTCAAGATCCAGATCCATCACTGGAAACTGGCTTAAAGCTGACCCTTACCAAAAGCCAATTTCACTTAGCTCTCTGTAGCTCTTTGGAATCTCACCCAGTCCAATCAGTGAGAGCGGCTTTGGTTCTGGCTTTATGTGACTGAGTACCCCTGAGAAACCAAACTGAGAGACCCATCTCAAGGATGTCCATCACAAGTTCGCCGTGATCGACCAGCGCAAAGTGATCACGGGATCCTTCAATTGGTCGCCCTCTGCCGCACACACCAATGATGAAACCCTGCTGGTGATTCACTCACCCATGCTTGCTGCCCATTTCACCCGCGAGATGGATCGGATGTGGCGAGGTGCCGAGCTGGGGATCACGCCACGAATCCAACGGAAGCTGGCACGACAGCGAGCGAAATGCGGGAGCGGAGTCCAGCGCAAGGAAACAAACACCAGCACTGGTGCAAAAAGATAAAACTTGTTTGGCTTTGACGCCTTAATCCAGAACACCTTGCATGACATCACCAACGCTGAACTGCACATTCTTGCGGAACCCAGCAACATCTAATTGGCGCATAAGCAAAGCCGCTGCAAGGAAGCCGATCATCTGCAAGCCAAAGACACCGCCATAGGCTCCGAACATATCGCCACCATTCCATGTTTTAAACAGCGTGAGAAGACCACCACCACTGATCGTGGCAAATCCCCGGGAGTAGGCATACAACGCCCCCCAGATTCCAAGCAATAATCCAACCCTTCCTGGCTCCACAAAGCTAAACATCAACGTGAAGCTTGCATGAATGCAGATTCCAAGCGACACACCGAAAAGAGTTAATGAAACATACAAACATTCAAACGACTGCCATGGCGCCGACAACAACATCAGAGCGAGGGAAATCGAAGCAAAAACTGCCCCAAACTGGGCTGTACGAATGTTGCCAATCCTGTGGACTAACTGAAAACCACTGAGGCCAAGTCCAACAAAAAAGCCCACTGCCAAAAAGGCATTCAGTGCCGTTGTGGCACAGATACTCATGTCAAAGACGGCAGCGCCATAGGGCTCAAGCACCGCGTCATTGAGAAACATGCTGAAGGTGAACAGGCACAAAGCACCGGTAAATCGTCCGAACTGAGGAATCGATCGCAAACGACCAAGCAATTGAAGCAACGTCAGGGATTCACGCCCGTCCCTGGAGTTGCCTGCCACATCCTGATCGCCCCCCTCTAGAGATTCGCTTGCCTGATTTGGCAGATCACGTCGCTCCAAACCAAAGACTGACAACACACCAAGACCAAACAACAGCAGGGGAGTCACCACAATCAGCCGTTCGAGTCCAGCGATGACGGCAGCTTGACCGGCCTCCAAACCACAGGCTGCACCAAAGATCCGATTCACAAGAGCGGTTCCTAACAGAACCCCAAGCAGCCGCATGCCCCAAACCACAGACAACACACGGGGACGCTCGCGGTCCGTCGTGAGATCAACGATCAGAGCAGAGAAGGCCGTTCCCCCCGCCGCAACGGCTGTACCGATGGCGATGGAAATCAAGGTGAGAAGTCCCATCCAGGCAGCAAAGAAAGGCTGCTCTGCTGAGGGCATGGTTCTGGCGAGTTGCAGCACCACCCATCCCGCGCCTCCAAACAGCAACGACAAGGCAAGCGAACTCAGCACGATGAAGGGGGTTCGCCGCAATCGCCCCGGAGGGATTCGATCCGAACGATCACCGAACCAAGCCCGGCTGAACCCCATCAGTTGCTGAGCTCCGAAGGCCAGAGCCGTCAATGCAGCAGAGACGCCTATCTCAGTGATCAGGAGACGATTCAGGAGTCCAAGAATGAGAACCCCGAGGATTCCAAGGCTGAGCTGAAACAAGCCCAGACGCACACCTAGACGTACAACACGCACAACTGACAAGGGCTTGAGCCAATCCATCCATTCACCGAGATGGTACGCAAAGCGCAAAGGACGGCTTGGCAGCGTGCGCCCATGCGCTTGTTCTGGCGCCAGAATGCTTCTATGACTTCCCTTCTGCCCGCGCGACTCTCGCCACTGCTTGTTGGCTTAGCGATCCTGGCGCCCAGTGCGGTTCGCGCACAATTGAAATACGTAGCGTTTCCCACCAAGGATGAATTGAGGTCCCTGCAGCTACTGGCCTACGCCTGCTCACGGGAAAACACGGTGGACACCTGTACGCGCACGCGTGAAATCGCCAACCCACTGATGGACCATCCACGCCTTCCAGCAGCCTGCAAAGACACGGTGTGGGAGCTGATGCAAGAAGCCAAGCCAGCCGCAACCAACAGCTCTCAACGCCGCGACAGCATTGACAGTCCCGCACGCCGGCTCACCGTGGTCTGTGCTGATCCTGAAAAACCCAGCAAACCAAGCAATCCATCTTCAGGAGGTTCTCCAGCCAATCAGACGTGAAGCAGGATTGGCGCCCTGAGCAAGGGATGCTCACGAAGCGCATAGACAAAGTCAGGCTCTTTGTTCAGAGGCCGGTCAACCGAGCTTCCTATCAATAGCTGTGATAACTGGTCTGATCGAGAGCCATGAACCCCCATCAACAGGCTTAGGTTTTGGGGAACGATGCTGCCTCGTCATGACCCCTTCAATGCCGACGGAACCCACCCAGCGGCAGGTGCAACTCGAGGCGCCTTTCACCGACCAAAAGCCAGGCACCTCTGGTCTGCGCAAAAGCAGCCAACAGTTTGAACAGCCCCACTACTTAGAGAGTTTCATCGAAGCCTCCTTCCGTACCCTCCCGGGAATGAAGGGCGGAACCCTGGTGCTCGGTGGAGATGGTCGCTATGGGAACCTCCGCGCCATCGATGTGATCCTGCGCATGGGTGCGGCCCACGGATTGCAGAAAGTGATTGTCACCACAGGCGGCATCCTCTCCACGCCTGCCGCTTCAAACCTCATTCGACAACGTCAAGCCATCGGCGGGATCATCCTTTCCGCCAGCCACAACCCCGGTGGCCCTGATGGTGACTTCGGCGTCAAGGTGAACGGAGCCAACGGCGGCCCCACGCCTGCGTCCTTTACGGATGCGGTCTACGACTGCAGCAAAACCCTCACGGGGTATTCGATCGTGGAGGCTCCTGCCATCAGCCTTCAGGCGCCAGGACAGCACAGCATCGGTGAGATGCAGGTCGAGGTCATCGATGGCGTCGATGACTTCGTAGCGTTGATGAGGACATTGTTTGACTTCGAGAGCATTAGCGCTCTGATTCGCAACGACTTCCCCTTGGCCTTTGATGCCATGCATGCGGTCACGGGCCCCTATGCCAAAAAATTGCTGGAAGAGGTCTTAGGAGCACCGGCTGGCAGCGTCCGCAATGGGACGCCCTTGGAAGATTTTGGAGGCGGGCATCCCGATCCCAACCTCACCTACGCCCATGAACTCGCCGACCTCCTGATGGACGGTGATGCCTATCAATTCGGTGCTGCGTGTGATGGCGATGGCGACCGCAACATGATTCTGGGCAAGCGTTGCTTTGTGAACCCAAGCGACAGCCTGGCCGTCCTAACGGCCAACGCCACCCTTGCCCCTGGCTATGCCTCAGGCCTCGCGGGGGTTGCACGGTCCATGCCCACCAGTGCTGCCGTGGATGTGGTGGCCAAGGAGCTGGGAATCAAATGCTTTGAGACGCCGACCGGCTGGAAATTCTTCGGGAACCTTCTCGATGCTGGCGACATCACGCTCTGCGGCGAAGAAAGCTTCGGAACAGGCAGCAACCACGTGCGCGAAAAAGATGGGCTATGGGCCGTCCTGTTTTGGCTCCAGATTTTGGCGAAGCGACGCTGCAGTGTCGCCGAGATCATGAGCGAACACTGGAACCGTTACGGGCGTCACTATTACTCGCGCCATGACTACGAAGCCGTTGCAAGCGAGGGAGCACATGGGCTTTATGACCGCCTGGAAGCCATGCTTCCAAATCTCATCGGTCAACCTTTCGCGGGTCGAACCATCAGTGCCGCTGACAACTTCAGCTACACCGATCCCGTCGACCAATCCGTCACCAAAGGGCAGGGGCTGCGCATCCTGCTGGACGATGGAAGCCGGGTGGTGCTGCGCCTCTCTGGCACAGGGACCAAGGGAGCCACATTGAGGGTGTATCTCGAGAGCTACGTCCCCACCACAGGTGACCTCGCTCAGGATCCCCAAGTCGCACTAGGCGACATGATCCAAGCCATCAATCAGCTCGCTGAGATCACAGAACGCACCGGCATGGAGCGCCCAACCGTGATTACCTGATGGAGATCAGGCGTAGGTTATTTCTTCTGTGACCCACGCCTGCCTCGATGGGCATTGGGATGGCGATACACGGGATCAACAGCTTCTTCCTGGAGTTGACGGGTGGATTCAATGGCAAAACCAGCAAGTCCAGAGGATGCAATCACCATTAAGTAGAACAATCGCAGCCTGGTGAGATCAATCTCAGCCGGGGTGTTCTCAATTAAAACCTTCAAGAAATAGGCAATTGCACAGCCGATCGCGAGTCCAATCGCCATTGCCACCAACACTCTTGAACCACTAAATGTCTTTTTGGTCATGAGTTCAGCTGAGGATCAGAAGCAGGCTTGGCATCGGCCTGACCTAGAAGCGATTTCATCACCACATAGAACACAGGAACAACCAAAGTGGAAAGGAAGGTTGCCACCAAGAGACCACCAAACACCACCAAACCCAAGGAAGATTGACTTTGTGCTCCAGCTCCACTTGCCAACATCAAGGGCAAAAATCCTGTGAGGGAAGAAATCGCTGTCATCAAAATCGGTCTTAAGCGCGATTGAGCAGCAAAGCGAGCAGCTTCAAGGGCCGAAGTGCCCTCAGCCATTTTTTGGTTTGCGAGATCCACAATCAAAATCGCATTACCACCGGCCAAGCCGATGAGCATCACCAAACCAACTTGGGCATAAATATTGAGGACCTGACCAGCCGCGCCAAGGAACACCAAGGCCCCAAGCAAAGCCGTTGGTACGGTCAACAAAATGATGATTGGATCTGAGTAACTTTCATATTGCGCTGAAAGCACCAAGAACACCGCCAAAATACCGAGGGCAAAAATCACCACGGCCAAGGACCCAGCCTTCACCTCTTCTCTTGAAATACCAGTCCAATCAAATCCCAACCCCTGTAGATTGGCATCTTTGAAGATGGTCTTCATCGCTGTAATCGCCTGGCCAGAACTTTTGCCAACGGCGGGTGTTCCATCAATCTTGATCGAACGATAGAGATTGAAGTGAGGGATCACACTTGGGCCATTGGTGGGCTTCACAGTGAAAAACTCAGACAAGGGGATTTGTTCCCCTTTCATGCTCTTCACATAAACAGCCGAAAGTTGTTCAGGGGTGGCTCGGTTAACATCATCAGCCTGCACATAGACGCGTCGAACCTTTCCCTCTTGGAAGGTGTCATTGACATAGGCACCACCAAAATTAACGCTGAAAGATTGCATAGCGGAGCCAAAATCAACCCCTAGAGACGCCATCTTCTCGCGATTCACCTTGATTTCGATCTGAGGTGATTCTGGCGAGAACAGGGTGTACACACGATTCAGGATTGGATTGGAATTGCCGGCCTGCATGATCTGCCCCGCAGAGGCAAAGAATTGGTTCAACCCATAGGCACCACTGCTTTGATCCAACAACTGGAATTCAAAACCACCACCAGCGCCATAACCAGGAATCGAAGGGGGCTCCACCACAAACACCCGACCACCATCAATCGACATCAACAATTTTTTGTTCAAGCGTTCAACAATCGCCGCCACTGAGTGCTCACTTCCTTGGCGCTCATCCCAATGCTTTGTTCCAAAGAAGAACAATCCCTTATTCGGTGCGTTTCCATCCAAACTGGCCCCACTAAACAAGGCGGCAGCAGAAATATCATCTTCAGATCGCAAAACCTCGGCCACCTTGCGGTTGATGGCAAGGGTCGTCTCATTCGAAACACCATCAGGAGCCTGCACAAAACCAATGGCATAACCCTGGTCTTCGATCGGAACAAATCCTCCAGGGATGCGCGTAAAAGCAAAGCCAGTGAGCAGGATTCCAGCGGCAAGAGCCGCCATCACGATCGGGCGAGCCTTTAGAACCTGATCAAGAATTTTCGAATAGCGCTTTTCAAAACCCGCGTAAAAGCGATTGAAGTGAACAAAGATCTGAGGAATGAACCAGCCAACAACAAGACCAATCAGCGTGAACAAGATCACCGGAATGAGATTGGTCACCCCCACGAGAATCAAACCCACAACGGCTCCACCCGCAGCTCCAGGCATCCGCAAGGGAATCGATGTGAGCTTCATCGCAACGAAGCCAATCAAGGCACCAACAACCACTGGGATCAGAACCAATCCGGCGCCATTGCCAGCGCTCAAAAGGCCGTAGGCAAAACCAAGAAAAACGCCAGCTGTGGCGTATTGCTGTTTGCTCAGCGGCTTTGTTTCCTTCGACAGCAAGAGGGCCGCCAACATGGGCGAGAACGTCAGTGCGTTGAAGGTTGAGATCCCAATCGAGAAGAGGATCGTGGCAGCAAACTGCTTGTAGATCGTTCCTGTTGCTCCGGGAAAGAACAACACAGGAAGGAAAACCGCCATCTTGACCAATGACGTCGCAATCACAGCACTGAAGAGTTCATCCATGGTGGCCATGGCCGCCTGCACAGATGTCATGCCCTCAGCTTTTTTGGCAGAGGTGTCTTCAACCACCGTGATCGCATCGTCAACGACCAAACCCGTTGCAAGAACAAGACCAAACAAGGTGAGCTGATTGAGGGAGAACCCGAAGGCCAGCACAAGCGCAAACGTACCAATTAATGCCACAGGAATGGCGATGGCAGGAACGAGCGTTGCTTTCCAGTTCTGAAGGAATAAAAACAGAATCAAGACCACCGGAATCACCGCATCCCGCAGGGAATTGGTTACCCCTTTGATGGACTGGTTGATGAAGTCAGTGGTGTCGTAAATCACCTGAGTATTAAGACCAACAGGAAGCGTCTGTTCAAATTTCTCGATCACCTCCTTCACACCGTTAGACACCTGAATGGCGTTACTTCCTGAAAGCTGATAAACAGCCACACCAACAGAAGGCGTGCCTTTAAGGTCCATCGCATCGATCCCGTAGGCCTCACCGCCCAAGCTCACGCGACCAACGTCTTTAAGCTTGATCAAACCACCGGCATCGGTCGTTTTTAAAATAATATTTTCGAATTCAGCTTCTGTCGTTAAACGTCCCTGCAACTGCACAGTAAATGTGTATTGCTGACCTTCGGGAGCGGGAGAACCTCCGATCTTGCCCGCCGGGACTAACCGGTTTTGACTCTGAAGTTGCTGAACAACATCAGTAGACGTAAGCCCATTAGCTGCAAGCTTTTCCGGGTCAAGCCACAACCTAAAAGCAACTTTGCGGTTACCAAAATAAGTAACTTCCCCCACACCAGGAACCCGTTTAATATTATCGGTTAAGTTTTTATCTAGATAACCGCTTATTGTCTCCACACTATATTCTGTTTTAGAAGGATCAGAGTTAACGAAGTTATAAACAAGCAGAATCGAATTCGAGGCCTTGTTGACGGTGACCCCAGCTTTACGAACCTCCTCAGGCAATTGGGGCTCAGCCAACGAAACTCTATTTTGGACATTAACTTGATTAATATTTCCATCCGTTCCACTATTAAAAGAAACGGAGACAGAGCTCACTCCATCAGACGAGCTGTTGGAGGTAATGAAGTCCATATTCTCCACTCCATTGATCTGCTGCTCAAGAACAGTGGTGACACCTTGTTCAACAGAAACAGCGTCAGCCCCCACATATGTGGCCTGTACCTTGACCGTTGGAGGAGCAATATCGGGGAGATTCTCAATAGGAAGAATTGGAATTGCGATCAATCCCACAATCACAATTAAAAGACTGCAAACGGTGCTAAGAACCGGTCGCGTGATGAAATTATTCGATGCAGACATGAATCAACCTCAGTTCTTAGCTGCAGCAGGTTGGGATCCTGCGCGTTGTGATTTCACCTGGATCGGCATTCCATGCTTGAGGTTAAGGAGATTGGTCGTAATCACCTTTTCATTGAGTTTTAAACCTTTCGTGACCGGATAACGGTTGTTCTGAACCTCTCCAATATTGACTGGTGTTTGAAGTGCAAACAGGGCATTCTTTGGCAATTTACCCTTTTCGATGCCTTTACCAATTCGCTCGATGTCAGCTTTGCCTGGGTTGGCCTTTAAGTCAGCGAAGTTACCAACACGGAAAACAAAACTTTGTCCTGACGTTTGTGTTACCGCCGCAAACGGAACTGAAATCTGTTGACCAGATTTCAGTTGAACCCTGGTACGCAGTCGCTGCCCACTCCGTAACCGGCCATCAACGTTATTAAACAAGGCCTTCACCAAGAGACCCTGCGTTTGAGGATTGACTTGAGGATCAATCGACTCAATCTGACTCGTCGCTAGAGGCTTAACCGTGCCAGGGGCACTCAAAATGACGGGTTGACCGATGGCGAGGCGATCGCCGTAGGCGGCAGGGACTTCGACCTTCGCTTCAAGAATGTTGTTTTGAACCACACTGGTGAACGGTTGGTTTTGATTGACCACATCGCCAACCTTCACCTGCACATTGGCCACGGTCCCTGCCGTTGGCGAACGCAAATTTTTATAGCTGAGCTCTGCTTCTAAAGATTTAACTTTTTCAACCGCCGCGACGTATTTCAAGCGATAGGAATCGCGCTGACGAAGCGACGCAGCCCCCGCTTTTGCGAGAAATTCTTCGCGTTCCCAATCAACTTTGGCTGTTTCCGCTTTCGCCCGTTGTTCTGCCAACGCTGCCCGTGCCTGAACCTGGTCCAACACGACGAGCAACTGACCCGCTTCAATACGATCGCCCTGAGACACTTTGAGCTCAGTGACACGACCGGACGTTTGCGCGGCTAGCTCAACCAACTCATTGGCCTCGAGCGTGCTCACCGTATCGATATCGTAGGTGAAAGGAGCTTCAAGAACCGATGCTTGCTGTACCGGTAGGGCGGGCGTCTTTTCATCAGAGCCTCCACAAGCACTAACGGAAATGGCTGTTAGGAGCACAGGCAGCAGTGGACGAAAACGCAGCACAAATCCTGTGACGAACGAAGGGATTATGTACGAATATGCGCCGGGTTTTGGTTCGATTCAGGCAAGAATCCATACACGAAGACCATTGAGGGGAGATTGGTCGGTTGGTTGAAGATCTGTTCAGCCACCGCGGCAATGAGCTAAGGCGGCGTCAGGCGCCCTTAGCTGACCGTTTGAGGCCCACATCCCTGGAGGAATTTGCCGGCCAAAACGCGATCCTCGCCGAAGGCCGTTTGCTGCGCCGGGCGATCGCCGCAGACCGAGTGGGAAACCTGATCCTGCATGGACCGCCTGGCGTCGGGAAGACCACCCTGGCCAGGATTATTGCGACCCACACCCGGGCGCAGTTCAGCAGCCTGAATGCTGTTCTCGCCGGCGTTAAGGATTTACGTGAGCAAGTGGATGCCGCCAAGGGGCGCTTGGAGAAGCATGGTTTGCGAACCATCCTGTTCATCGATGAAGTGCATCGCTTCAACAGTGCTCAACAGGATGCGCTCCTCCCTTGGGTTGAGAACGGCACTCTCACCCTGATCGGGGCCACCACGGAAAACCCTTATTTCGAAGTCAACAAAGCCCTCGTGAGTCGGTCGCGTCTGTTTCGACTTCAAAGCCTGGAAGCCAACGATCTACGTCAATTGCTCCATCGGGCCCTTCACGACAAAGAGCGGGGCTATGGCCATCGTTCGATCACGATCACTCCCGAAGCCGAATCCCACATGGTGGATGTGGCCAACGGTGACGCGCGCAGCCTTCTCAATGCCCTCGAGCTGGCGGTGGAAAGCACAACGTCGAGCGACCCAGACGCCACGATCGAGATTGATTTGACCATCGCCGAGGAGTCGATTCAAGAGCGAGCTGTGCTCTACGACAAACAGGGAGATGCCCACTTCGACACGATTAGCGCCTTCATCAAATCGCTGAGGGGCTCCGATGCGGACGCGGCCCTGTTTTGGCTGGCTCGAATGTTGGAGGCAGGGGAAAACCCAAGGTTCATCTTTCGACGGATGTTGATTGCAGCGGGAGAGGACATCGGTCTGGCCGACCCCCAAGCGGTGGTCGTTGTCGAAGCCTGCGCAGCCGCCTTCGAACGCATCGGCCTGCCAGAAGGGCTTTACCCGCTTGCCCAGGCAGCCCTTTATCTGGCCTGCGCCGAAAAAAGCAACAGCACGATGGGACTGTTCGAAGCCATCCGGCTTGTGCGCAAAACTCAGAACCAGAGCGTGCCAAGCCACCTCCGCGATGCCCATCGCGATGGTGAAGCCTTCGGCGATGGAAAGGGTTATCGCTATCCCCACGCCTACAGAGAGCATTGGGTCGCCCAGAATTACCTTCCCGATGCGCTGCAGGGAGAAGTGTTCTGGACTCCGAGCAAGCAGGGGTGGGAGGGAGAGCGGCGAGGAAGGATGCTCGAACGTCGGGCTGCACAACTTGCCGTCGCAGCAGAAGCGGCCCAAACCCACCCGCTGCTTCTTAGTAGTGGTCCTGACCTGCCTGACATGGAGCGCTGGCTGCATCGACAGCTCGCCCAAAACGATGAACGCTTGCAAGATCTGCAGCAGCGACTGTGGGCCGCCGTGACCTTTCAACGCACCGACCGGGTGCTGGTGCTCGGGGGACGATCCCTGCTCTGGGCCCTCGGTCCACTCAATGCGGTGCAAGAGGGGAGCGTCACCATCCTGTGCAGCAGCGCTGAAGAGCGGACCCGACTTGAAGCACAGGTCGATCTGCTGGATCCGCTCCATCGCCCCCAACTCCTCACGGGAGGGACCAAGGCGCTGGAGGAGCTTCCTCCAGAGTGGCAATTCGAAGTCGTGGGTGGGCGATTTAGCAGTGAAGATCGCGATTGGATCGAATCTCCAGAGTTTTGGCAGCAACTCAAATTGAAGCTCTCACCAACGGCTCAGCTGCACGTCCTTCTCAGCCAAACAGCGATCGGTCCAGCGGCAGCGCTCTCAGATCAATGCCCTGGATCCAGCGAAGCGCTATCGGAACTGATCGAAAAGGAGCAACAGTGGCTGGTCCACCAGCAGCTTGACCAGCTCGTACAAATGCAGCTCGAACAGCTCTCTCAATCCGTCATCACGGAGCAATGGCAGGAATCCCTATCCCTCCCCATTGATGAACGTCTTCTGAAACGCTGGCTAGGAGAGGACCGTCCCTATCGATCTCTGCTCAATCGCTGCAGCCAGCCCGAGACCGTGCTCAGCACCCTTCAGCAGCTCCTGCAAACAAAACGGGGCGGGACACTGCCACAACCCCTGATCCATCAGCGGGTGGCCTGCACGATGTCGTCGTCCTCATCCTCGTAACAACCCAAAAAAAAAGCCCCGGCATTGCCGAGGCTTGTGTTGGCCGAAGCCGTTCGATCACCAGAGGCCGCGAACGGGAGCAGGGGCAGCAGCGCGAGGAGCGGGAGCAGCAGGAAGGATCTGCTTGGCTTGCACACAAGCGGGCAGGAAGACGTACCAAGACATCAGAGAAGTGGCCTGGGCGCCATCAAGACCGTCCTTACAGACGTTCTGGGAACCGTCAGAAGCACCGTTGTCAGCCAGAGCGAAATCAACGGGGAGACCATTCAGGATGCCGGCAGAAGAGATCTGGCCGTCAGCAGCATCGAGGATGATGGCGGAGCGGAGAGCAACAACGGCTGTCTCCTGCTTCCTCCAGTAGGGGTAGTAGCTCTTGGTCTGATCCTGCAGGAAGGCAACGCCGTCGCTGGAGTAGAGGAAACGGGAAACGCCCACGAGGTCAACCTCGTAAGAACGGGTCATGCCCTCTTGGATTTCTTCTGCGGTCCAACCGGAATTGTTGATTCCACCTTGGAGGCCGCGATCGGTGATTTCACCGTCAGCGAAGAAGGTTTTGAAAGCTGAAGACTTGGTGGACCAAACAGCACCACCGGTTTTCCAGCGCACAGGGCGCTCAGCGGCTTCGGCGGCAACAGCCAGAGTTGTGAGAGAAGCGGCGGCGAGAACGCCAGCTGCAAGACGGGTGAACACGGACGATGGAGTTATAGACATCACTTAAAACTTAGTCGCAGGAAAATGGATTGCCAACAAAAATGCTGGGTCCAGTACAAGAAACTGTCCTCAGTGCGCACTATTAGAACCAATGCACTATAGGTATTAAATCGAGACTCACGACTCTCGGGCTATTAATGCTTTAAATAGAGCAAAAATCAACTTTCTGGGATCTCAAACGCCCTCCATCCTTCGGGGCAGGCAGCAGATTTCTGCTCAGAAGAAACAGGCGTTAAACCTCGACATTGCAGTCGAACGAGCTTGGATCCATTGAAATGGACGATCGCAACGTAGCTTTCACGTCCACGTTTGGGGGTCAGCCATAGGCGCGTGCTGCGGCCTTTTGTCTCAACACGAACATCCAAGGCCTCATCGCTGCTCAACCCGAGATCAACGAGTGATGACGCAAATTGTCCCCAGTAAAAGCTGGCGAGCTGGCCGCGAACGAATGCTGTCAGCAAGGTTTCGGCTTGGCGACGTTGATTCAAGGTTGCTTCTTGATCATCCAGCTGCTGCACAACACGCGCATCCGATGGCAGGCCAGGGGCCCCGGGAGAAAACACCCGCTTTTGGCTTGTCGCGATCAAGCCCAAACCAGCCAAAAGAAGGGCTGCCACCACGGTGGGAATCGATCGCATCCAAGCTTGCGTCACGCCAAAGAGGATCCCGATCCCGATTGAGATTTCAACCTAGGCAGACCCTTGCGCCAATCAAGTTCTGTTCGCAAGCTGACACGATCGCCAGGCCCCAGGGCCCCAGTTGGCGACAGTGCGCCGCGATCTGAAGACCACGGCCCCGATGGCTTGCACTCAACTCATCGGCCGCAACCACCCAGTGCGACAGATCCTGAGCCAAAGATCCCCGTTGCCACTTAATCGCAGCTTCCTTGATCAACCAATACTTCAAAACAGCCTGGTGAAAGGCTTGGTGGGGAAGGCCTCTCAGACGACGCTGCTCGCTCGCTGCGTAGTAACGGCTCATCAGTGCTTCCGAAGCGAACGGACGATCCAATCGCTCTAAATCAACCCCAACGGGGGCGGAAGACCAGGCCATCAACGCCGATCCCTTGCTGTGGCTGAGGCTGACAAATCCCCAACCGGAATGAAGCGATGGCGGCGCACCTGGAGGCGCATGCAAGGGGATCTCCTGCGGGGCAACTCCCCATAAATCACTCAGGCAAGAACGCATCCAGGCACGGGAACCAAGAAAACGCTGCTGACGCGTCTTGCCCAAGTCGCAGGCCCAGGCTTGTTCCTGATCCGACACGCAAAGGCCCCTTGAGGAAGCCGGTCCAAGCCACAGCACGGTTACGCTTCCGCTCCGGTTGAAGCCTTCCTCCATGACTCTGCAGATCGGCGATCTCGCGCCTGATTTCACACTTCCTGACCAAAATGGAGAACCTGTGCACCTGGCCTCCTTGCGGGGGCAGCGCGTGGTGATCTATTTCTATCCCAAAGACGCCACCCCTGGTTGCACGAAAGAAGCCTGTAACTTCCGAGATCGCTGGTCGTCCTTCAAGGACCATGGAATTCACGTCTTAGGAATCAGCAAGGACAACGCGGCCTCCCATACGCGCTTCATCGCCAAGCAGGAGTTGCCCTTCACGCTGTTGAGTGATGCGGAACCGTGCCCAGTGGCCAGCAGTTTTGAAAGTTATGGACTGAAAAAGTTCATGGGTCGCGAATCCATGGGAATGATGCGACACACCTTCGTCATCGATGCCGAAGGACGGTTGGAATTGATTTACAGAAAAGTGAAATCTGATTCCATGGCCGATCAAGTCCTCAGTGATCTCGGCATCAGCTGACCAGCTCGACCATCGCCTCCATCACCAAGTTCGGTGCATGAAACACCTCTATCCCCAACTGCTCCTGAAGGTTCGGGAGTAATTGGGGAGCATCTCCTCCACAAAGCCAAATCGGCCAAGGGCTTTGGGCATGAGCTTGACGGATAAGACCCACCAAACTTTGTTGCGCGCCAGAGCGCATCGCCGCTTGGGTCTCGAAAGGGAAAGGCTTCGCGTCTTCGGGATCGAGGCCCACGGGAGAGGTCACGTTTAAACCTGCTGTGGCCTCAGCCATCGCACGCAATTGCAAGCCATAACCAGCCGCTAACAACCCACCAGAAAACGATCCCGTCGCCGAGATTCTGGTGAGGCTGAGAACCGTGCCTGCATCCACCACAAGAACGCCGACATGCGTTTCATTGGCACGCCAAGCGCCCCATCCAGCGAGCGCTCGATCGATTCCTAACCAAGGCGGAATGCCCTGAAGAGGGATGTCAGCCAAGTTCAAGCGTCGGCTGGACTGCAAACAAGGATGCTGTGGGATCGGCCCCACAGCTGCCCAGGCCATGAGATCGCTAGGAGAATCCAACGCCTCTGGGGCCGCAACCTCATGCTGATAGACCCAGCGAGACGTGCCGCTCTGCTCTGCCCAGTGCCAGCGGCTGTTTCCAATCAGCAGGCAGCGGGATGGGAAATCCTCACTAAATGCCATCACCCATCACACCTGGCAGGTGGATGCCGCATTCCTGCTTCAAACCAGCAAAGCGCGTGTCTCGCCCCGTCGCCTCCAGCCCATCAGGGCCACTGGAATGCCAATCTCCAACGGTGGAATACCCCTTTTCAAACAAGGGATGCTGAGGAAGATCGTTCTCCTGCATGTAATAGAAGACATCTCGTGAGGTCCACTCCAAAAGGGGTCTCAGGGACAAGCGACCGCGAATCGGATCGAGCGCCGTCATTCCCCGGCGAGTGTCCGTCTGTGCACGGCGCACACCACTGGCCCAACAAGACACCTGAAGACGATGCATCGCCTCTTCGAGGGGCTCAACCTTACGGATCTTGAGGTACAACTCCATGTCCTCAACAACGCCTGATTCCCAAAGGCGGCCATGAAGCGCCTCCATCCGAGCTGCAGACGATGGGGACTGCGCGATGTGGAGATTCAGATCGAAGCGTTGGCGAAGATCCTCGGCGTAGCGGTAGGTCTCCGCAGGGAGATAGCCGGTATCCACCCAAATCACTGGAATGTCTCCGCCTCGATCCATCCCGCTCAACAAATGGAGCAACACAGAGGATTGGATGCCGAAGCTCGTGGTTAGGGCAAAACCCGAGCCAAATTGCTCATGCGCCCACAGCAATCTTGCGCGCGCATCCAACGGCTCAAGCTGCAGACGCGCTTGTTGAAGTTCCCCCGCATCAGCCTTAGGGCCAGCGGCAACGACAGGCTGGTTCTCGGAGGTGGAGACATCCCTCATCTCTCCATCTTCCAACGCCGAGGGGCATGGTGTCATGTCTATGGTTTCAAAAACCCGACTGAAGTTCTGACTTCTGACACCACCATGCACAACGATCCAATCATTGTTGTGGGAGGTGGTTTTGCAGGTCTGACAACAGCTTTAGCGCTCAGTAACCAACGGCCTCGGCCTCCGTTATTGCTGATTGAACCGCGCCATCAATTTCTCTTTTTACCCCTTCTCTACGAACTCCTCAGCGGCGAAATGAAGAGCTGGGAGGTGGCTCCCAGCTACGAAAGCCTTCTCCAGGGGCGGCGCATACCCCACCTGGATGATCGGGTGACATCGATCAATACGGCCCAGAAATCTCTACAAACGAGCCGCGGCCAAGTCCTCAAATACAGCCAGCTCGTGCTCGCCACTGGCTCTGAGCCAGACGACTTTGGAATTACAGGCGTCAAGGAGCATGCCCTGACCTTCCATTCTCTTGCGGATCTCCCTCTTCTTAAAGAACGCGTTCACAGCCTCCGCAACCGAGCCTCAAAAGACGGGGCACTGGTCATCGTTGGAGCGGGAGCAACAGGCGTTGAATTGGCTTGCAAACTCAGCGACATGCTGGATGGATCAGCCAACATTCACCTCGTTGAATTGGGGGACAGCGTTCTCTCACGATCTCGAGCCTTCAATCGCGAACAAGCACGAAAGGCCCTGGATCAACGGGGCGTCCATCGTCACCTCAACACGCGGGTGACCTCCGTATCGGCCAATGCCGTCCAGCTACTGAAAAATGACCGTCCCCAATCTCTCAACCACGACGGTTTGATCTGGACGGCAGGGACCAAACCGGTGCTGCCCCCCCTGACCCCCACCCCTCCCCGTGAGCGAGGACTGCTCTGTGTTGATGAAGGGCTGCAGTTAACGACGGACCCGAATGTGCTGGTCCTCGGGGATGTCGCTTGTCATAACGATGCAGAGACCCCTTGGCCCCGCTCTGCGCAAGCAGCACTTCAGCAAGGGACGGCGGCAGCCAGGACGCTTCAGGCGATTCGAATGGACAAGCCTGTCCCCGGTTTTCACTTTCAGGATCTTGGCGAGATGCTCAGTCTTGGCATCGGGGATGCTTCGATTACGGGCATGGGACTCACCCTCGCCGGTCCTCTTGCCTACCGGATGCGGCGACTCACATACCTTGCCCGAATGCCTGGACTCTCCTTGGGCTTGAGGTCAGCAGGCGCCTGGCTGGTTCATTCTTGAAGCAGGCTCACCTAGCAGGCCGAACCAATGGCCTACGCCCATCACTGCATCGACAGCTTGAGCGTCTCAGTCAGAGGAGGCACCCCGGCCAGAGCGGCGCCGATCCGCTCACATTGGAGCGACTGTCTGAGCTGGTGCTGGAGTTAAAACAGCCCTTGCACTTGATCGTCGATGAGCGGGGACTCTGCCGACTGCTCTGGGTTGGGCCCCTCAGCGAATCGGATCAACTGCGCAGCCATCTACCTGGAGGGCCACGACGGATCAAGCGACGCTGGAGGTTGATCAGCAGCCTGCAAGGCAAGGCGGGGACGGACCTGAAGCCCGATGGCAGAGATGCCGTCGTCGCCCTTGACCTCAAACCCGACACCTGGCTTCGCTTTCAGGCATCGCCCTCCACAGGGGGAGGGCATCTTGCTTCGCTTTGGCAACCAGATCCAGGAGATCGTTCCGGCTGGCATCAAGCGGCCCTTGGCACGCTCAAGGAGCTATGCGACCGTCCAGCCCCAGCCACTGCAAAGGGCCTTGATTCCCCTGGACCAACAACGGCTCCCGCGGACGTGCAAGAGCGGGTCTTGCTGCTCATCCTCACCGGTGCTGACGCCCAGCGGAGCGAAAGGGATCTGGCTGAATTGGAGGGGCTCGTTCGTAGTGCAGGTGCCCTGCCTGTTGCTGTCTGCCGGCAGCGGCAGGGACAACCCAACCCTCAAACCCTCTGGGGCACGGGGAAACTACAAGAGGCGGCGCTCGAAGCGAGACGCCATCAAGCCACACTCGTGATCACAGATCGGGAACTCTCTCCCGTTCAAGCCAGGAATCTGGAGTTACTCATCGACTGCCCAGTCATGGATCGCAGTGAGTTGATCCTCGACATTTTTGCCCAGCGAGCGGCGAGCGCGGCTGGCCGTCTTCAAGTGGAGCTCGCTCAATTGCGCTACCGACTCCCGAGGTTGAAGGGCCGCGGCCTCAGCCTCTCGCGGCAAGGGGGAGGCATTGGCACGCGCGGACCCGGTGAAACCCAATTGGAAAAGGATCGGCGAGCCATCAGCCGTCGCATCGAACATCTCGGGCGTTCCCTGCTCCAGCTAGGCGCCCATCGCGCCCGGTTGCGCGACCGCAGGGACGGCGTCCCTCGCGTCGCCCTTGTTGGTTACACGAATGCTGGCAAATCATCTCTTTTAAATGCGCTGTGCTGCCGCAATCCAGGGCTTGAGGTTTTAGCGGAGAACAAGTTATTCGCCACCCTTGACCCCACCACGCGAAGACTCAGCCTTCCCCAAACATCAGCGGCCCCGAAGGAGGTGCTGATCACCGACACCGTGGGGTTCATTCGTGAACTTCCCAAACCACTGCTGGAAGCTTTCCGAGCCACGTTGGAAGAAACACGCGAGGCCGATCTTTTACTGCTGGTTGTGGATCTCGCAGACCCCGACTGGCAATCACAACTGGAGGCCGTCCATCAACTGTTGGATGGCCTCAGCTGTGACCAACTGCGCAAAGTGGTGGCCAATCAAATCGACCGTTGCGAGGCTTCAGCGATCGAGGCAATTCGCACTCTCGAGCCGGATGTGATCTACCTATCAGCCAAGGAGGGTACGGGATTGAAAGGTCTGCGAAACTGGCTGGAAAAGCAGTTCTGGGACGACGCAACTACCCCTGAACCCTTCACCCAACAGACGGCATTACCCGACCATGGCTGATCTAAACCATGGCTGATCTCAATCATGGCTGAGCTCATCGATCGTCATCAGCAGGCCAACCCCCTCCTCCCCCTGGCCCCTCTGCGCTTGGCCGCACGACGCCCTGGCCAAATGCTGATGCTTAAGAGTCCTGCCTGGATGGTCCTGTCACCGGGAGGCAGGTGAGCGCCATGCCGATTCCTTACGCCATTCACCGCACTCAGGCCTGGTACCGCCGCCTCACGATCCCCCAATTCACAGTTGTGACAGGGCTGCTTGTGATCGCAGCCGGCACCTTGCTTCTCGACACCCCACTCTGTTCAAGTCCGAGAGTGGGCTTGTGGGAAGCCTTCTTCACGGCCTCATCAGCCGTCACCGTGACGGGGCTTTCGGTCATCGACATCCGCGAAGATCTGACCCGCCCTGGCCAGATCGTGCTGGCGATGATGATCATGGTCGGGGGCCTGGGATTGATGGCGGTCACCACGTTCCTGCAAGGCTTTGTGGTTCGCGGTACCGCTCTTCGGCGGCGCCTCGATCGTGGTCAAACCCTCGATGAGTTTGGGGTAGGGGGCGTAGGCAGCACCTTTCGAGGAATTGCGCTCACAGCTGTGGTGCTGATCTTGGTTGGAGCATTCCTGCTCTATGTCTTTGGCTTCACAGACATTGCTCCTGGAGGCGAACGGCTTTGGGCAGCTCTCTTTCACAGCATTTCGGCCTACAACAACGCCGGTTTTGGCCTCTGGAGCGACAGTCTTGAGACCTACCGCACCAACAGCACGGTGAACGCCGTAATCATGGTGTTGGTGGTTCTGGGCGGTCTCGGATGGCGTGTCACCAATGACCTATGGAGCAATCGCCAACGGCTTAGACGGCGTCATCTCAGCCTGCACACGCGCCTCGTGCTGCGCACCTCTGGTCTTCTCATCCTGATCGGGACCTTGGGATTAATGCTGACGGAATCACTCTCGAGGGGCCATGCACTCACAGGGATGGGGTTTGGCGAACGCTTAATGAGCGCCCTTTTTGAATCGGTGAGTTCAAGAACCGCTGGATTCACGACGGTGCCCCTCTCTTTGAACAGCATTTCCGATTCAGGCCTGTTGTTGGTGATGACCCTGATGTTCATCGGTGCGAGTCCAGGCGGAACAGGTGGTGGGATCAAAACCACAACGGTGGCAGCCCTCATGGCCGCTACCCGCTCCACCCTGCGCGGTCACAACGATGTGGTGATTCGCCATCGACAGATCTCCGACAAAGTCGTGTTGCGCGCTTTGAGCATCACCGTTGCCTCCCTGCTGTTTGTGCTGGGGATGGCTCTGTTGTTGGCATTAAGCAGCAATCTCAGTGGAGAAGAACCGTTCACCTTCCTTGAGCTGGTTTTCACCTGCATCTCCGCCTTTGCCACCGTTGGTTTGGATCTAGGCGTCACGCGCCAACTGGCGCCTTTTGGTCAGTTTGTGCTTGTGATGGGCATGTTTGTGGGACGGCTGGGCATTCTTTTGCTTTTAAGCGCCATCTGGGAAAGTTTTAACCGAGGGCATCTGCAGCGCGAGAATCGCGTTGGTTATCCCCGCGAGGATCTCTATGTCTGATCACCGATCCCAGGGAGCAGTGCAGTGAGGGAGTGGTGGCATTGGTCCCAGGCCAACCAGGCAGAGCCTTCAAGCTTCGGAATTGTGGGGTTGGGGCGTTTTGGGAGTGCTGTCTGCAAGGAACTGATGCAAAACGGTGCTGAAGTTCTTGCTGTCGACCGCTCCTCAAAGGCCATCGAGGAACTCCGCCAACTCGAGCCATCGATCGAAGCTCGCATTGTGGACTGCACCGATGAAGAAGCGCTTCGTGAGGCGGGGATCCTCGATATGGAAACCGTGGTCGTGGCCATCAGCGAACCCATCGAAGCCAGCATCACGGCCACCTTGATTGCCAAAGACAGTGAAGGGAGCAAGGTTCGTCGCGTGATTGCAAGAGCCACCAGCGACTTGCACGAAAAAATGCTGAAGCGCGTGGGAGCCGATCGGGTGGTGTTCCCCTCCCGAATGCAGGGAGAACGCCTGGGCGTGGAATTGGTACGACCCAACCTGATGGAGCGACTCGAGCTCGATAAGCATCATTCGATTGAAGAGATCAAGGTGCCAGGCCGATTTGTGGGGCGCTCGCTTCGAGACCTCAACCTGCGCAAGAATTTTCGGGTGAACGTTCTTGCGGCGGGTCCCGCAAAAGAGCTCATGGTCAACCCACCGGCATCCCATGTCCTTCAAGACGGGCATGTCCTCGTGGTGATGGGTTTAACCGACGATCTCCAAGAGCTTCCAAAAACCTGAAGCATGCGTGTTCTCGGTCTGATGAGCGGCACAAGCGCCGATGGCGTGGATGCTGTCTTGGTCGAGCTCTCGGGGGCCGCCGACCATCCCCAATGGACCCTGCTGCGGTCAGCATCGCTGGACTACCCAACCTCCCTGCGGCAACGGATCTTGGCCGTAGGGCAAGGCGAAGCCACCACCGCGTCCTCTCTCCTCGATCTTTCCGAAGCCATCACCAAGATTCAGGCCGCAGCAGCTCGTCAGTGCGATCCAGAAGGGCAGGCAGAGCTGGTGGGTTGTCATGGCCAAACCCTTTGGCATCGTCCGCCTGAAAGCAGCGAAACGGGCGGACGTCTGCACGGAACGAGCTGGCAAATGTTGCAAGGCCCCCTGCTGGCACAGCTGCTGAATCGCCCTGTGATCTTCGACTTTCGGGCTGCTGATCTGGCCCTCGGAGGCCAGGGGGCACCCCTGGTTCCCAAAGCGGATGCAGCCCTTTTGGGACGAACCAATGGCTGGAGAGCCTTGCTCAATCTGGGTGGCATCGCCAATCTCACCCTCATTCCACCTGGCACAGGCCCTGATCGGCTCCAACCCGTTAGGGGCTGGGATTGCGGGCCTGCCAACAGCTTGATCGACCTGGCGATGGAGCAATTCAGCCAAGGGAAACAAAGCTGCGACCAGGGCGGCCGCCTTGCGGCGGAGGGTCACTGCAATGAAGCGTTGATTCTCCGCTGGCTCGCTGAGCCTTACTTCCAGCTCAGCCCTCCTAAGTCCACCGGACGTGAATTGTTTGGGCGCGCTGATCTAACAAGACGCCTTCAGGACATGCAGGGACAAGCCATTGCCAATCAAATCGCAACGCTCACAGCCTTCTCAGCCGCTGTCGTAGCGCAGGACTTACACAAGCTCTCCGACCAGAACCATCCCCTCCCCATAGAGCTTTTGGTCGCTGGTGGTGGCAGCAAAAACCGCACCTTGATGCGAGAACTCAACAGACGTTGCCGGGGACTGAGACTGCGTCGTAGTGACGAGCTAAAACTTCCCAGCCAAAGCCGAGAAGCCATGGTGTTTGCTCTTTTGGCGTGGTGGCATCACTTGGGATTTCCAGGAAATGCGCCAGCGATTACGGGTGCACAACATGAGGCCGTCCTCGGAGTAAGGGTCAATCCAGCTTGAGCGCGTAGCCCCAAACGGCCTGGGCGTTTGGATGAAGTCATTCAGGCTTAAAAATTCGAGCCTGAGTTAATTCGGACGGTGAAGCCTGACCCGACGCGGTGCGCCCCGTAGCCGACCGGTTTGCTTCGACTCAAGAGCGTTGCGCAATTGCTCTGTTGACGACTGATGCGCGTCCGCACGAGGCGCTACCTGCCTGTCGCCTCCCTGCTCGTAACGCTGAACCCCTTGCTGGATTAACACCTTGGCCATGTTGCTGACCGTGCGCGATTCATCCTCAGCCAAGGCCGTCAAGCGGAGGCAAAGTTCTTCGGGGAGCACCACCTGAATGCGCGGTGACTTTGGCTTCCCACTGGATGAATTTTGGCGAGTGGCCACGACCCAGAAAGAGGCAGAGCTACTTAAAAGTGTACAGAGATGCGCAAGGGTAGTATCCAGCACTATGCTGCTGTCATTGATCAGATCCCTGATCCAACTGCAGGCCAGGCCCTCGGCCGCCCCATCCCAGGAGTGCCATGACCCATTCCAAAAGCCCAGACGTCAGCCCCCCCCAGCTACCAAGCCGTAGCAAGCCGGTCACGCGTAAAACAAACCGTCAAGGAGACGAGCGTCGTAAAACGCGGCGCCCAAGCCGAACCCCTGAGAACAGCGAAGTGCTGGTCTCAGCTGTCATCAGCACCTACCTGCTCACCCACCTTCATCACGTGCTCCAACGCGCTGAATACGGCGCCGTTCAAGATGGACGCCGCTCACAAGCTGCCAACTACGCCCAGCTACGCAAAGTGCTTTGCATGGATGCCCGCAGCATGGAAGACGCCTCAGCCTCAGGCCTGAAGGCAACGGAGCTCGACCAAGCTGCCTAGGCAGCGGCTTGGCAATGGGATGGCAGTTCGCGATGGTGTGAATAAGGTTTCGTCAGAAGCATCACGATCATGTCCAACGCAGCTGCTCTCTACGCACGCATTGAGAATGATCGAGACCTGAGCAAGGGGTTATTCAGACAGGCGCTTCAAAATCCCTCAGGAGCCCTCGACTCCATCTGCGAAATCGGCAATCAACTCAACTTGCCTGTCACGCTTCAAGAGGTGAAGGATCACCTCAATAGTCTCGATGACGAGATCACAAAGCAATGGCTGATCAAGGCGAGGGGAGGGCTTTGACCGCAGCGGATTCCGTCGCGTCGTTGGACGGCATGGATTGACCAGAGGGCGCTAACGCTGGCTTGGGGGCCGAGCGTTCGCGCACCCCTCCCCCTCCGGCCCAACTGAAAAACAACCAATAACTAATAACGGCCAGACCGGCTGCCACCACAAGGGCCGTGACCTGCTCCAGTCGTCGCATTGAGCCTGCTCCCAGCTCAAGCAGTCTGCCTGGAAACCCCGACGCGGGATGATGGGTTTTCCCTGCCTCCCCTCCGTGCTGCGACTTGAGCGAGTCGGCAAGATTTATCCCACCGGAGAAGTTCTACGGGATGTGACCTGGGAGGTCAAACCCGGAGACCGGATCGGCCTCGTTGGAGTGAATGGGGCAGGGAAGTCAACCCAGCTTCGGCTGATCGCTGGCATGGAAGAGGCCAGCAGTGGCCAAATCGTGAAGCAGGGCGAGCCAAGGATCGCTTACCTGCAGCAGGAATTCGATGTAGACCCCAGCCGCACGGTGCGAGAAGAACTGTTTCAAGCCTTTGGTGAGGCCGCCATCGTGCTGGGCAAACAAAAAAAAGTTGAATTGGAGATGGGCTCAGACCGAGCTGCGGCAGACCCCGATCACCTCGATGAGCTCATTCACGAACTAGGGCGACTGCAGACCCGATTTGAAGGTCTGCATGGCTACGAACTCGATGCACGCATCGACAAACTTCTCCCCACCATCGGGTTCAAGCTGGAGGAGGCAGACCGGCTGGTTTCGGACTACTCCGGCGGCTGGCAAATGCGCTTGGCTCTGGGAAAAATCCTCCTGCAAGACCCTGATCTGCTGCTTTTAGACGAGCCAACGAACCATCTCGACGTCGAAACGATTCAGTGGCTCGAGGGGTATCTCATCGAACAAAAGGCGGCCCTGGTCGTCATCAGTCATGACCGGACATTTCTGGATCGTGTGTGTAATCAAATTGTGAGCACAGAGCGAGGCGTATCAAGGGCTTACTGGGGAAATTACACCTCACACCTGGAGCAAAAAGCACTCGAGCAAGAAGCCTCACAAGCCGCTTTTGAACGGCAGCAAAAAGAGATCGCAACCCAACAGGCCTACATCGATCGCTTCCGCGCGAGTGCGACGCGCAGCACCCAAGCAAAAAGTCGGGAGAAGCAGCTGGACAAGGTGGAGCGGGTTGAGGCCCCGATTGAGTCAGTGAGTGGTCCCAGCTTCCGCTTCCCTCCAGCACCACGATCCGGTGCTCAGGTGGCTGTCATCGAGAACATGACGCACAGCTACGGGGAAAACATCCTTTTCATGGATGCTGAGCTCGAAATCGAGAGAGGTGATCGGATCGCCTTTGTCGGTCCCAACGGAGCCGGGAAATCCACCCTGCTGCGCTTGATCATGGGGGTCGAAACGCCTGATGAAGGGTCAGCACGGCTCGGGGAACACAACATCGTCGCTAGCTATTTCGAACAAAACCAGGCAGAAGCCCTTGATCTCAGCAAGACGGTGATCGAGACCATGTTCGAAGCCGTTCCTGATTGGACGCAAACACAGGTGCGTTCATTGCTTGGGAGTTTCTGTTTCAGCAACGACAGTGTTTTTAAAGATGTCGGCCAACTGAGTGGTGGGGAGAAAGCACGCCTAGCTCTTGCACTGATGTTGCTGAGCCCTTGCAATTTGCTAGTCCTCGATGAGCCCACAAACCATCTCGACATCCCTGCCAAACAGATGCTTGAAGACGCACTATGCGCCTACGAAGGAGCCGCTTTATTGGTATCGCATGACCGTTACTTCATCTCACGTGTGGCCAACCGGATCGTGGAGATTCGCGATGGCGAACTTGTGATTTATCGCGGAAATTATGCTTACTACCAAGATAAAAAGGCCGAAGAAAAAGCCGAAGCAGAGGCAAAACAGCTGATTGCAGAGAAAGAAGCCAAACGAAAAGCAAACAACGAAAAGCAAAAACAGCGCGCTTCCCGCAAAAAGAACGCTGCGTAGCAAGGCTTCTCGGCAATCGCAAGACGAAACTTCACACTTGGTTAGGCAGGAAGACTCATTTCCCTTTACCAGTTCAAACGGTGTGGATAGGCTGACATCACTGATCCCCGGTCGGCCATGAACAGCACCCATTCACTTCATGTCACTGCCGCAGGAACACCTTCAGCCATGGCTGAAAGCACTGAGCATGGACAGACGTGGGATGCGGTTGAGACCTACTTCGAGTGCATCACAACATGCTCCCTCGACGATGGGGAATGCATCACACGCTGCGTAGAACAGCTCAAAGACACAGACAGCTAAGTTTCAAACGAAGAGATGATTATTGACGCAAAGATGTCATCTCAACAGGTGTAATTGAAAGCGTAATCCGTTCACCAGAACGCATAACGTCAAGTTTTAGAGGTCGATCAACCCCATGGCGATCAATCGCCGAAACAACTTCAGCAGGATTGCTAATCGATTGACCTCCGATCGACACGATCACATCATCAACGCGCAGGTTTCCCCGATCGGCGGGGCCACCAGGTACGACGGATCGGATCACGGCTCCAGGAGGAGCCGTCATTCCTGGCCTGGGGGCAGGAACCGTTGAAAGGCCCACACCCACCATCGGATGGCTGGCCCTTCCCTGCTTGACGAGCTGACTGGCAATCGAACGTGCCCTGTTGATGGGGATTGCAAAACCGAGGCCGGCCCCTGGTCCTGAGCGAATAAGGGTATTGATTCCAATCACTTCGCCACGGGCGTTCAACAACGGGCCACCCGAATTACCAGGGTTAATCGCAGCGTCTGTCTGGATGAGATCAAGACGCTTTCCAGAAATTCCCAATTGCGACATATTGCGATTGAGATTGCTGACGATGCCCATCGTCACAGTGTTTTCAAGACCAAAGGGATTTCCCACAGCGATCGCCCAATCCCCCACTTGAAGACGATCGGAGTTGCCCAAGGGAGCCGTGGGCCATGGCCCCTTTGTTTCCAACTGCACAACGGCCAAGTCGGTCAGCGAGTCTTGACCAATCACCCGACCAGCAACGCGCCTGCCATCAGGCAGTCCCACCATCACCCGATCCGCATTCTCCACCACATGAGCGTTGGTCAAAACCAAACCTTGTTCATCAAAAATCACGCCGCTGCCCTGCCCGCGCTCGATCCTTGAACGCGGAGCCGCTTGAGCTTGCAACCCAAAGAAACGACGCAGGAATGGATCCGCCATCAAGCTCCGCGGAAGCCCACTCCCACCTGCCGTCCGGACAGTTCGCTGCGTGTCAAGCGTGACCACAGCCGGTCCACTGCGGGCGACAGCTTGGGCAACGAACGACGTCGGGGCGACGGCCGGCAAGGCAGCGGAGGCAACGGCTCGCGGCGGCTGGACCAACATCCCTGGGAATGCCAACGCACCAGCACAAACCAATGGGAGCAAAGGATTAGACACCGCCATGGACGCGATTTCTTTCATGAATTGAGTCACCGTGACCGTAGGCATTGAATCCCTAGAAAGACAGACCCATTTCCAACGATTTCATGACTGGATGCGACCAGGGTTCTGCCAATCAGCATCCGTTCATCCAAAAAGAGCGATGATGGATGGGATGGTTAGGCCCATCTCCGATTTCTGCGGTGATTGCCATGCTCAGCAGCCTGTTTCCCCTGATCTATGGACTGATCTTCATCGTCCTCCTGTGGCAAGCCTTTCGCGTGATGGGACGCGGGTTCAGTGCTGCTGGCAAACCGCTGGTCGCTGAGAACGTCGACCGAACAGGACGCCTCACGATTCATCCAGAACTCCTGGACGGAGAGGGACGCCTCACCGAAGAGGATCTTTTGACTGTGCGTTTTGGCGGCGATAGTGAACCACCCAATCCCACTTCGAAGCCCGGTGAATAGGTTGGGTTAATGGCAACTGCTTGAGTTGTCCGATTGACTCGTAGAGAGGGACTCCTAGGTGGACCAACGAACACGGATTGTGGCTGCGGTAATCAAATCCGTGAAACTGCCGCCCCGCTTTCGCTTAAGGCTTTTGAAAGAAGATCCTGTTCGGCTTGAGCTCAGCCTGACTCCTGCCTACGGGAAAGACCCCATTCAGGTGGGACTGGTGGAATCGTTGGATTTGGTGGCGCGCCGCGATAGGGAAGGACGCATTCCACGCGACCTACAAGGCACCTGGGACTGGACCGTGCGTCATGGCGATGTCAGCACGGGCGGCTGGAACCCTTATCTCAAGGAGGCGCTTCAAACCATGTTCGAAACAGGGCTTCCCGCCATCGTTTACGAAGAGCTCACGGGGGAGGAATACCACCCAGTTGACGGCGCACGGCACATTCGCTGACCGCCGCTGACCGCTGGCTTGGAGAAGTTGTGAAGCACTGCAACCAGGGGGCGAGAATCCTTCCGGAGCTCCGCTAAAACTGGATTGCATTCGGCCTTAAGGTTTTCTTCATGGCCTCGATTCCCGTTCGCTTTGGTCCTCTCGTGCGCCTCTTGGCTGCCTTCGGGGCCCTCAGCAGCATTTTGCTCCTTGGGATGATCAATTTCTTCAGCTGAAGGTCGAGAGTCATTGGGCGAGTTCCCGATTGATCCCTTACTGCCAAGACTGCGAGCCAGTCTTGTTCCAGGTGCCACGGTTTTATTGCAATCACCACCGGGTGCCGGCAAGACAACCCGGGTGCCCTTGGCACTGCTTGGAGAGATTGCCGGGACGCAGCCTCTGAGCGGACGCACCTTGATGCTTGAGCCCAGGCGGCTAGCGGCAAGGGCTGCTGCCACCAGGATTGCGATCAGCCTGCAGGAACCACTTGGGGAGCGTGTGGGGTATTCCGTGCGCCACGAGCAAAAGCGCTCCTCTCGGACGCGAATCGAAGCGATGACGGACGGACTCTTCCTCCGTCGACTCCAAAACGATCCCGAGCTCACAGGGATCAACTGCGTGATCTTTGATGAATTCCATGAGCGCAGCCGAAACAGTGAGTTAGCGCTTGCCTTGGTTCGGGAAGCGCAGGAGCTACTCAGGCCAGATCTTTGCCTGCTGCTGATGTCGGCAACGCTCGATCTCACCAACCTGCGCGCCCAATTGCCCCATGCCCAGGTCCTCACGAGCGAAGGGAAGGCCTTCCCTGTGGAGACGCAACACCTCTCGCCTCGACCGAATGAACGGCTCGAGGGACATGTCTTGCGTGCGATGGAACAGGAGATGAGCCTCTTGGCCAGCGCACAAGGCGGTGGCGATCATCCACCCTCCGTCTTGGTTTTCCTCCCTGGAGTGCGAGAGATCGAACGTTGCCGGCAGCGTTTACTCACATCAAGCCTGCTGAGCCAGTGGGAGGTGATCGCCCTGCATGGCAGGCAATCACTGGCTGAGCAGGGGCGAGCCCTGAAGCCTTGCGACCGCACACAGGCAGGACGGGTGATCTTGGCAACGTCCATCGCTGAAAGTTCCCTCACCCTGGATGGTGTGCGCCTCGTGATCGATTGCGGACTGACGCGTCACACCCAATTTGACCCTGGAACCGGAATGGAGGGACTGATCACCGTGCCAGCGAGTCAGGCCAGCGCTGATCAGCGACGCGGCCGTGCTGGACGCCAAAGCGCCGGTCGTTGCATCAGGCTTTGGTCCCCTGCGGAACAGCAACGACGGCCCGCTCACGACATTCCTGAATTGCAGCGCGCTGATCCCCAACCCACCGTGCTGGATCTCGCACTCTGGGGGGCTGGTTTAGGCGAATCCTTGCCTTGGATCGAACCCCCTCCGAAAGCCGCGCTTCAGGAAGGCCAACGGCAACTGCTTACGCTTGGAGCGCTGAATCCAGACGGACGCCCCACGGACACCGGGCAGCAATTGGCTCGGTTTGGTGCCCATCCACGCCTTGGATTGCTCCTTCTGCAAGCGCGGGCCTTGGGGCGACCACAAGTTGGAGCCGATCTCGCCGCCATCCTCAGTGAGCGAGATCTGCTCAGCCAGCACAATCACGGCAGCGATCTTTGGGCCCGCATGCTGTTGCTTCGCGATCAGAGGAGCTCATCGCGAATTTCAGGGGATCGTGCAGCAGCCGATCGCCTCAGAACAGTCCTCGATCAGAGCCGACGATGGCTCCAACAACTCGGTCAATTGGAGCAGGAGCAAGACCTCCAAGGCATGGAGGCCACAGACGAGCAGCTCGCAGCGCAGCTGGTTGCTACAGCTTTTCCAGAATGGGTTGCCATGGCCCGTCCAGGACAACGGGGACAATTTTTACTTCGCCAAGGGCGCGGTGCAGCTCTGCAGGTCAGCGATCCGCTCGATGGCGCTGAAGCCCTCGCGATTGCCCAGCTTGACCTCGGCGACACGCGAGCCAAGATCCGACTAGCACTCCCGCTGACACTCCAATGGGTTAAGGAGCTTGCAAATCAGAACGGTCACTGGCAAGAACGGGTGCTTTGGGATGAGCAAACCAAACGGGTCAGAGCGGAACGGGTCTTGCAGCTTGGTGCGCTGGAGCTCGAGAGACAGGTCCAACAACAGGCCTCTTGCGAGCAAAGTCGTGAGGTCTTGATCAAGCAACTCAGCAAGGAAGGCCTGTCGGCACTGCCCTGGAGCCAACGTACGGAGCAACTTCGTAGTCGTCTCGCTTTAGCCCACCAACAGTTAGGAGCCCCATGGCCACAACGCAGTCTCCAATATCTGGAAAAGAATCCCAACGCCTGGATTGGAGACATCCTGATGGGGTGGAGGGGCTGGGACGACGTCAAGGAAGAGGAACTGATCGAAGCCCTTTGGGGTGATCTCGCCTGGTCGAACCGGCAGCAACTCGATCAGCTCCTACCAACCCACATCAACATCCCCTCGGGGCGCCATGCAGCCCTGCACTATCAAAATGACGACATTGTCCTGTCGGTCAAGCTGCAAGAAATGTTTGGCTGCCTGGAGGGACCTGCTGTTTTGAATGGCCAACTCCCCGTGACGATTGAATTGTTATCGCCGGCAGGCCGTCCACTCCAACGCACGAGAGACCTGGCTGGGTTTTGGCATGGGAGCTATCAACAAGTGCGCAAAGAAATGCGCGGCCGCTACCCAAAGCATCCCTGGCCAGAGGATCCAGCCAAAGCCGAGCCCACGGCCAAAAGGAAAGCCCGATCCTGAAGCGCTTCTCCGGCCCCGTTAAACGTATCCGATGAAACAGTCAAGAGAACGCTACGGTTTGTTACGATGAATGAGTATCGGAGTTTCACATGTCTGACAACGCACCTCGCTTTGGTTTTGTAAATTTCGCTGAAACATGGAATGGCCGCCTGGCCATGCTCGGTTTCGTCATCGGTCTGGGCACCGAGCTTCTCACCGGTCAGGGCATCTTGACCCAAGTCGGCCTCGGCTGATTGATCTAAGGCTGGACTTTGTTTCTAGTGATCAGCCCCATCGAATATTTGGTGGGGTTTTTTTGTGGCAAGCACTCGTTAGGCCAGACTGAACGGATTCGCGTCGTTGGCAATGCTTCCCTTCTTTGCTAGCAATCGCCGAGAGGGAGCCAGGCTGTTGAGCAGCATGCTGGTGTTCCTGGCTATCGGATTGACACAGGTTCACCAGACGTGGGGCATCATCCTGACCATCGTCTCTGGGATCGTGAGCATTTATTGGGGATTGGCATACCAACGTCTTGAGCGCTGAATCGATTCCCACCTATTCCGTTCGCGAACTCAACAACGCGATCGGGGTTTTATTGGAACGGGGGTTTGCCCCTCGGTTTGTGATCCAAGCAACAGCGTCTAGGCCTCAAGTCAAAAAAGGCCATCTCTGGCTCACATTGAGCGATGGTGAGGCGAGCATCACGGCTGTGGCCTGGGCCTCAAAATTAAAGCAATTGGAGTTTGTCCCCGCCGACGGTGACGGAGTCACCGTGATTGGCAAGCTGAATTTTTGGTCTGCACGAGCAAGCCTGGCTGTGCAGGTTCTCGATATCAGGCCCAGCCTGACCACTGTGCTGAGGCGGTTTGAGACGGTCAAGGCACAATTGCTCGAAGAGGGCATCATTGATCCAAGCCGGCGACGCACGTTGCCGCCGTACCCCAAGCGGATCGCCGTGCTCACGAGCGTTCCGAGCTCAGCCCTCGCAGACATGTTGCGTACAGCAGAAGAGCGCTGGCCTTTAAGTGAGCTTGTTGTTGTGCCGATTCCCGTCCAGGGGGATGTGGCGCAGATCATTTGCGGAGTTCTCAGTCGCCTCGCGCAACAGCATCAGCAGCTCGGATTGGACGCGATCGTGATCGCCCGAGGAGGGGGGAGTCGAGAAGATTTGATGGTCTTCGATGATGCGGACGTTTGCCGCAGTTTGGCCACCTTCCCACTTCCCGTCGTCACAGGAATCGGACATGAAGATGACCTCACCGTTGCAGATCTCGTAGCAGACCATCGGACAGCAACACCGACAGCCGCCATGGTCACCCTGATGCCGAGCAAGGAGTCTGCGCGGCAAACAATCATTCAAAGACGCAACCGCCTGAGCGAATCCAAACGCTGGCGGTTAGAGCAAGCCAGCGCACGACTGAAAGACCGACAACTGCTGGTCCAGGCACTGAGGCCTGCTGTCGGCGTCCAACGTCGCCGAGATCAGTGGCAACAGCGCCAGCAATTGTTATGCGCTCTCTCCCCCCAACGATGGCTCAATAGGGGCTTTGCAATGCTCAACACAACGAAGGGGCACCCCCTGCAAAGCGTTTATGACATCAGCCCCAATCAACAGGTACAAATCCGCCTCAAGGATGGTGTGATTCAGGCCGTCGCCAAAACCATCCAAGCGGATGCAACGTCTGATGCAAAAGCATCTCTTTAACTGCCATGCCACGCAAAAAATCTGAGCCCTCAACCAAATCGGAACAAGACACTTGGAGAGAGGATGCTTCGAAGCTCAGCTATGAAGAAGCTCTGCAGGCTCTTGATGTGCTGCTTGGGCAATTACAAGACGATTCCATTCCCCTAGCCGAGCTACAGAGAAATCATGCTCGGGCCTCGATTTACCTGGATCGCTGTGACTTGCTTCTCAGCCAAGTGGAGCAATCAGTAAGGCAACTCGATCCAAATACTATGGAAGGACGAACTCTCGACCCGAGCAACCATGAATAAATCTCTTCCATGGGTTTACCTATTGCTAGCCATCCTTGGAGCCATCCTCCCTTGGCAAGCCAATCTCGAATTCATGCAAATGAATCCTGGTGGTGGATTTGATCTTCAGACATTTATCCAAGATGCCAATATCAATGCTGCATCCCGCTCTTTAAATAGGGACCTTTTAATTGCTGCATCAGCCTTTAGCATCTGGATCATTAGCGAAGGCAGAAAGCTACAGATCAAGGGCTGGTGGATTGCTTTGATTGTGAGCGTCAGTGTTTCCTTTGCTTGCGGTGGTCCACTCTTCCTCTATTTACGGGAACGCAAGCTAATAGAGATCAATTCCGAACAAGCTAACAAGTGAAACGTTAAGGATCTACGTCCTCAGCTTTGATATCGATCGTCACGTCGCTGGCAGGCAAGGAATCATCAACCGCTTTCGCCGAAGAGGCCCCAGATTTCTGGGAAGGGAGCGGAGATCCGCAAGCAGGGCATTGAGCATCGGTTGTCATCGTGCTCAAACCACAGGCCTCACATGTTCTGACCCGGCTCTGCAACACCTTCCAACCGATCCACCCCAAACCACCTAAGAGCACGGGTAGAGCAAGAAGGGTGATGAGGAGGCCTCCCGCCAAATCCAGCAAAACACGACCTGCTGCCGTAGGCAGCAGCAACAGAGCCAACAGAAGCAACCAAAGGAGTGGAGGGAAACGTCCCATTAATCAACACTCCAAACGAAGGATGCATTCATAATCGCTGCTTTTTTGCCTTCAAGCATGGCCCGATCTGTTCGGATCCCTGCCATGCCTGACAGAAGCCTTCGCAAGTTCAACACTCCAACATTGTCCAAAATAAATCACAACACCCACCATCCAAACCCATAAGGTAAGAACAAGAACACTGCCGATCACGCCATAGGCCTGAAAACGAGCGCCTAGAGAAAGAATGCTTCGGCTAACGGCAAGATTAAGAACAGTAAGACAAAAACCAATCAATAATGCACCTGGCATGAGCGGCTTAAAAGGAACTCGACGACTCGGAAGCAAAAATTGAAGCAGTAAAGCTGCAGCAGAGAATCCCAGAAATGGAACCATCAAGCGACCAAATTGCAGGACCGGGATACGAGAAAGGAATCCACCAAGCCAAGGGATCGCCAGCGATAGCTCAGTTAAAGCAGCCGTTGGAATCATTCGCACATTGGCGCTGAGTTGATCAAGAACAATTAAAAGTCCTATTAATATCACCACAAAGAAGGCTTCAAGCCGATTACGAATAAACTGGGCCGCTTGAAGCTTGAAAGGCAAGTTTCGTTGTTGCGAAGCGATTACACCATCCCATAGACGTTCAGATCCACGTTGCAAGGTGAGATACACATTCCCAGCAGTCAGTAACAACACACCAGCACCTAACAAACCAGCACCAAAGCCCTGACGGACTAACTGCATCAGCGTATTTTGCACAATCACAACTGCCGATGGAGGCAAAACCCCGCTTGCATAAGCAATAATCTGCCTCTCTAATACCTCTTGGCGACCAAGAAACCATGAGGCAATCGATAACGAAATCAGCAGAATAGGGAAGATCGACTGCAGTGTGTAATAAGCAAAAGCAGCACTCAAGTCAACGCAATCACATTTCGCCCAACGAAGGCAGGCACACCAAAGGCTACGAATCAACCGCCGCAGCGGCCTATGTTTAGCCATGGCAATTGATTGAACGAATCAGGACCAAAGTAACGCGAAATTAGGCACAAAAAAAGCCACCCCTTCAAGGGATGGCTTTCTTCGTTTGAAATGTTTTTACCTGGCATCGAGCTATTTTCTCAGGGGGCTACCCCCCAAATATCGTCGCCGCTGCTGCGTTTCACAACCGAGTTCGAGATGGATCGGAGTGGGTCCACAGCGCTATGGACACCAGGATAGAAACATTCCCAAGGGTTGAACCCTGAGAACTGCATAGTTTCATCATCTCCACTTTCGCTTTGATGATGACATCTGGATTAAATAAAGTCTTTTCAGGCAAGAACCAAGTGTTGGTCAAGCCCTCGGTCTATTAGTACTCCTCCGCTGCATCCATTACTGAACTTCGACGTAGAGCCTATCAACGGGTGTTCTTCCCGTGACCTTACTGGGTTACCCCATGGGAATACTCATCTTGAGGTGGGCTTCCCACTTAGATGCTTTCAGCGGTTATCCACTCCGCACATGGCTACCCAGCGTTTACCGTTGGCACGATAACTGGTACACCAGAGGTGCGTTCCTCCCGGTCCTCTCGTACTAGGGAGAAATCCTCTCAATATTCCTACGCATACACCGGATATGGACCGAACTGTCTCACGACGTTCTGAACCCAGCTCGCGTACCGCTTTAATGGGCGAACAGCCCAACCCTTGGGACCGACTTCAGCCCCAGGTTGCGATGAGCCGACATCGAGGTGCCAAACCTCCCCGTCGATGTGAACTCTTGGGGGAGATCAGCCTGTTATCCCTAGAGTAACTTTTATCCGTTGAGCGACGGCCCTTCCACTCAGAACCGTCGGATCACTAAAGCCGACTTTCGTCCCTGTTCGACTTGTAGGTCTCACAGTCAAGCTTCCTTCTGCTTTTGCACTCGTCGGCTGATTTCCAACCAGCCTGAGGAAACCTTTGCGCGCCTCCGTTACCTTTTAGGAGGCGACCGCCCCAGTCAAACTGCCCACCTGATACTGTCCGCTCCCCGGATAACGGGTGAACGTTAGAACCCTAGCTCTGAAAGAGTGGTATCTCACCATTGACTCCCTAGTACCCACGAGCACTAGATCAACGTCTCCCACCTATCCTGCGCATTCAGAGCCCGGGCACAATACCAAGCTACAGTAAAGCTTCATAGGGTCTTTCTGTCCGGGTGTATGTAGTCCGCATCTTCACAGACAATTCTATTTCGCCGAGCCTCTCTCCGAGACAGCGCCCTGATCGTTACGCCTTTCGTGCGGGTCGGAACTTACCCGACAAGGAATTTCGCTACCTTAGGACCGTTATAGTTACGGCCGCCGTTCACCGGGGCTTCAGTCGCCAGCTTCGCTTACGCTGACCGGCTTCCTTAACCTTCCGGCACTGGGCAGGCGTCAGCCCCCATACATCGTCTTGCGACTTAGCGGAGACCTGTGTTTTTGGTAAACAGTCGCCAGGGCCTCTTCACTGCGACCACATTGCTGTGGCACCCCTTCTCCCGAAGTTACGGGGCCATTTTGCCGAGTTCCTTAGAGAGAGTTACCTCGCGCACCTCGGTATTCTCTACCACCCCACCTGTGTCGGTTTCGGGTACTGGCAGTTATGCCTTAACGGGTATAGAGCTTTTCTTGGAAGCATGACATCACCAACTTCGCTGCCGTAGCAGCTCGTACTCACGCCTCAGCTCGGATCGTTTTCGCCGATCCTCAACGCCTCGAACGCTTGAACCAGTAACCAACATCTGGCTTGGCTAGCCTTCTCCGTCCCTCTTCCCAAAACATAACCGGTACAGGAATGTTGACCTGTTATCCATCGACTACGCCTTTCGGCCTCGCCTTAGGTCCAGACTAACCCTCCGCGGACGAGCCTGCCGGAGGAACCCTTAGGGTTTCGGTGCATGGGATTCTCACCCATGTTTTCGCTACTCAAGCCGACATTCTCACTTCTATGCAGTCCACGCCCGCTCACGCTAACGCTTCGCCCCACATAGAACGCTCCCCTACCATAAATCCGCAGCTTCGGTACAACACTTAGCCCCATTCATTTTCGGCGCAGGATCGCTCGACCAGTGAGCTATTACGCACTCCTTTGAGGATGGCTGCTTCTAGGCAAACCTCCTGGTTGTCTGGGCAATCCCACCTCCTTTATCACTTAGTGTTGATTTGGGGACCTTAGCTGGCGGTCTGGGCTGTTTCCCTCTCGACCATGGAGCTTATCCCCCACAGTCTGACTGCCTCGCTACACACAGGGTATTCAGAGTTCATCTCGATTTGGTACCGCTCTCGCAGCCCGCACCGAAATGGTGGCTTTACCCCCCTGCTGGAGCACGAGACGCTACGCCTCAACGTATTTCGGGGAGAACCAGCTAGCTCCGGGTTCGATTGGCATTTCACCCCTAACCACAGCTCATCCGCTGATTTTTCAACATCAGTCGGTTCGGACCTCCACTTGGTATCACCCAAGCTTCATCCTGGCCATGGTTAGATCACCCGGGTTCGGGTCTATAAACACTGACAAACGCCCTATTCAGACTCGCTTTCGCTATGGCTCCACCATTTCCGGTTTAACCCGCCAGTGCCTATAAGTCGCCGGCTCATTCTTCAACAGGCACACGGTCACCCTATGAGTAGGGCTCCCATTGCTTGTAGGCTCACGGTTTCATGTTCTATTTCACTCCCCTCCCGGGGTTCTTTTCACCTTTCCCTCGCGGTACTGTTTCGCTATCGGTCACACAGGAGTACTTAGCCTTACGAGGTGGTCCTCGCTGATTCACACGGAATTTCACGTGCTCCGTGCTACTCGGGATACAGCTAGGTCAGTTCAGTTTTCGTGTACGGGGCTTTCACCCTCTATGGCGTGTCTTTCAAACACTTCCACTAACATTCCTGATCCACGTTGCTGTCCCACAACCCCAATGGTCGAAACCATTGGTTTAGGCTCTTCCCCGTTCGCTCGCCGCTACTTAGGGAGTCGTTTTTACTTTCCTTTCCTCCAGCTACTAAGATGTTTCAGTTCGCTGGGTTGGCTCGCGCCAGCCTATAGATTCAGCTGGCCGTTCTAGGGGTTGCCCCATTCGGAAATTCCCGGATCAAAGCGTGTTTCCAGCTCCCCGAGACTTATCGCAGGTAACCACGTCCTTCATCGCCTCTGTGTGCCAAGGTATCCGCCGTGAGCCCTTTGTAGCTTGACCAATGTATCTCCAGCACGCTTGCTGTTGTTGAAACAGATTTTTCTAATTTCTAAAATTAGACTCTAAAAATAGCTCCTAAAACTAGAAATTAAAATCAAACTCTCAAACGCTCGACACATTTGAAAGAACATACTGGAGTCTCGGCTCTTGCTTTAGAATTAACATCACTCTTTCATGCGTTAACACGAAAAAATGATGCATCCATAAAGATGCTTTATTCTTTCCAGACTTAAACTATGCAGTTGTCAAGGTTCGGCTAGACATCAAAACAATGCATTAATCTCTCAATACATTGCATCGAGCCCAGCATCCTATCAATCAAATCATGGAATCATTTCCATAGCTTAAAATGACAAGAAGCTAGGGTCATCTAGCGGACAAATCTAAATCACAATCCATACGAGTTCATACTCCAGGTTTTGGAGATGGGGATTTTGGTAGTCAGTGGAGGTTAGGAGACTCGAACTCCTGACATCCTGCTTGCAAAGCAGGCGCTCTACCAACTGAGCTAAACCCCCTACACCGAATGGGCCATCCTGGACTTGAACCAGGGACCTCACCCTTATCAGGGGTGCGCTCTAACCACCTGAGCTAATGGCCCAGGAGTCTCATCCCTAATGGGTTGTGAACTAGACAAAGTTTAGGAACTAAAAATCTACACTAAGCAGACAACCATTGCTGGAACTCTCTTAGCTTCAAAGTTGAGGTACCGATCGACCTAAGGTGACAGGATTTTGGCCTAAGAATAAATAACTCAGACATCAAAATCGTTGTTTGTCTCCCTGTTAGGAGGTGATCCAGCCGCACCTTCCGGTACGGCTACCTTGTTACGACTTCACCCCAGTCATCAGCCCCACCTTCGACGTCCTCCTCCACAAGGGTTGGAGTAACGGCTTCGGGCGTGGCCAACTTCCATGGTGTGACGGGCGGTGTGTACAAGGCCCGGGAACGTATTCACCGCAGTATGCTGACCTGCGATTACTAGCGATTCCTCCTTCACGTAGGCGAGTTGCAGCCTACGATCTGAACTGAGCCACGGTTTATGGGATTTGCTTGTCCTCGCGAACTTGCTGCCCTTTGTCCGTAGCATTGTAGTACGTGTGTAGCCCAGGATGTAAGGGGCATGATGACTTGACGTCATCCACACCTTCCTCCGGTTTATCACCGGCGGTCTCTCTAGAGTGCCCAACTAAATGCTGGCAACTAAAGACGTGGGTTGCGCTCGTTGCGGGACTTAACCCAACATCTCACGACACGAGCTGACGACAGCCATGCACCACCTGTCACTGCGCTCCCGAAGGCACTCTCAAGTTTCCAAGAGATTCGCAGGATGTCAAACCCTGGTAAGGTTCTTCGCGTTGCATCGAATTAAACCACATACTCCACCGCTTGTGCGGGCCCCCGTCAATTCCTTTGAGTTTCACACTTGCGTGCGTACTCCCCAGGCGGAACACTTAACGCGTTGGCTACGACACCGGAGGGGTCGATTCCCCCGACACCTAGTGTTCATCGTTTACGGCCAGGACTACAGGGGTATCTAATCCCTTTCGCTCCCCTGGCTTTCGTCCATGAGCGTCAGTGATGGCCCAGCAGAGCGCCTTCGCCACTGGTGTTCTTCCCGATATCTACGCATTTCACCGCTACACCGGGAATTCCCTCTGCCCCTACCACACTCAAGCCCAACAGTTTCCACTGCCATGATGGAGTTAAGCTCCACTTTTTAACAGCAGACTTGAAGGGCCGCCTGCGGACGCTTTACGCCCAATAATTCCGGATAACGCTTGCCACTCCCGTATTACCGCGGCTGCTGGCACGGAATTAGCCGTGGCTTATTCATCAAGTACCGTCAGATCTTCTTCCTTGATAAAAGAGGTTTACAGCCCAGAGGCCTTCATCCCTCACGCGGCGTTGCTCCGTCAGGCTTTCGCCCATTGCGGAAAATTCCCCACTGCTGCCTCCCGTAGGAGTCTGGGCCGTGTCTCAGTCCCAGTGTGGCTGATCATCCTCTCAGACCAGCTACTGATCGATGCCTTGGTGAGCTCTTACCTCACCAACTAGCTAATCAGACGCGGGCTCATCCTCAGGCGAAATTCATTTCACCTCTCGGCATATGGGGTATTAGCGGCCGTTTCCAACCGTTATCCCCCTCCTGAGGGCAGATTCCCACGCGTTACTCACCCGTCCGCCACTAACCCGAAGGTTCGTTCGACTTGCATGTGTTAAGCACGCCGCCAGCGTTCATCCTGAGCCAGGATCAAACTCTCCGTTGTAGATCAATCCCTTTTGGCTTTCACCTCAGATTGACTTGCTTCACCCACATCCCAGCACTGGCGTACTGGCTGCAGTTGTCGCCCCCTTCCTCTGACAGAAGGATTCACAAGAGTGCAAATTTAGAATTTCTTCTTCGTTTGACTTTCCAGGATCTCAGATCCGGTCGTTGCTCCACATTGCGCACACCGACAACTCAAAAGTTCGTGAAAACTTTTAAGTTGTAAGCACAATGCTTCTCTGCAACTAAAATTTTGTTGACGGGACCTCACACCTTTATCGCAATATCATTTAGCCAAACCAAAAACCTTGCGGCCTTCAGTTCAAACTAAACGCGATAAAAGCGTCAGTTCCTAAACTTTTCAATTGTCCAGGTTCTGGCTTTGCGTCCCCTTTCAGAGACGTGCGGCCTGCGGTCTCGCGACCGCTTGTGAAACTTACAACATCGTGGGATCGCTCCCTCAATCTCGTAAGCACCCGCTGAACACTTCAAGCTTTCGCTCTTCGCATCCATCGGCTGCGCTTCGGAGCAAACTCCCCTGCGCAGTCCAAAACCATAACCCAACACTCACCCTTTGCGCAACCCTCCTCTTCTTCGGGCATTTTTTACTCCCCTTGAGCTCAACCCTTCAAAAGAGACTCTCCCCAAGGTGCCAAGCGCTCCAGCTGCTTCTGAGAGCCAGCAGCTACGACAGGGAAGCCCATCTCTGAGAGATCGCATCCTGGTTGCAAATGAGCCGGGTGAGGGCCCAGCCAGAGCAGTGGGCAGCCCAGTTCAGTAAGAACAAGCCAAGCTGCAGCCAAGTCCCAAATTTTGGGAGTGGCCTCGAGCGCACCAGCGGTTTGCCCCATCGCCACACTGACCAAATTAAGGCTTGCAACACCCAAAAGACGAATTTTTCCAGGGAAGGCCTGGTCTGGTCTTTTCTGAAGAACGCGAATGGATCGACTGCAAAGAGAGATGCATGAACTTCCAGCAGCAACCCTGCTCTCAGGAGTCAAACGTTTTTGATTCCGCCAAGCACCTTGTCCTCGAATCGCAACGATCCTCTGACGCAAGGAAGGAATGTCAAGAAAAGCCTCTGACGGCTCCCCGTCTACGAATCGTGCGATCGAAATAGCCCAATAGGGAATCCCAGAAGCAAAATTTGTGGTGCCATCCAAAGGATCAACCACCCAGTACGCCTGGGTCGACGGGCACTCTCGACTTCCTTCTTCGCTGAGCACCCCCTCGCCAGGAGCAATCTCAGCTAATCCCTGAACAAAGGCAGCATCACTCCATCGATCGCAGGCTGTGATCAGACTTCCATCCGGTTTGACGTCGGACACGATGTGGCCGAAATCATTGCGCTGACGTTCAGCGACTTGGTCGAGTAAACGATGTACCCGCTGGAGTTGCTGAGGAGTAAGCGGGTCAGGCACCCTGGTCAGCCCTGAACGACAGGAACCGGAGCTTGACAAGCAGGCCGATTGGGTTGCGGCTCGATGGGGACATCGATACCGGCCTGGCTTGACTTTGTAGCAGGCAAATTGAGGGCAGAACATGCCATCACTTGGTCAAGTCCTGTACGACGACGCAATTGGGCAATACTGATGTTGTACTCAGTAATTGCATTGGCATAGCGAACCTCAGCACTTGTAAGGTCACGCTGTGTATCCACAACTTCCCGTTGAGTGGTCACACCAGCTTGGAAGCGCAGGCGAGATAGTCGCAACGACTCTGCCGAGGAGAGAACCTCAGTGGAGGTGGTGTGGATATTTTGAGTTGCTTTGCGGAGGTTATAGAAACTTTCTTCCACTTGAGAACGTATGCGATCACGCTCAGAAGCAAAGTTGAATTTGCTCTGCTCGGCTCGCTGCTTGTTTTGGCGATATTGAGCACGGGCACGCCCACCATCAAAAATCGCCCAAGTTGCGTTTAAGCCGACCGCGTTACTTACGTTCCAGTTGTAGTCGTCCATATTAACGGAGCCCGTCTGGCCGCTTTGCCCTTGATTCTTGCTCGTATTGAAATTATTGAAGATGGTCAACACAGGCTGAACTTCGGCAAGAGCTGCGTTCGCATTACTGTTATTGATGGAAATATCAAGAATAAATTGATCTAATTCTTCCCGAAATGCATAGGCAGCGATGATGCTTTCTTGAAGGGATGGTTGCCAAATTCCGATCACGCGAGCTGGATTCGCGGCTGTGGGAGTGACATCCTGTGGAAGGTCCAAAAGTGCAGCTAAGGCTCGGCGAGCCTGGGCTTGCTCTGCCAAACCGTCTGTGAGCACAAGGCGGTCTCTGGATAGCTGCGTCTGTGCTTCCAAGACTTCCAGCTTGGTCGCGACTCCAGCTTGATAGCGAGCACTTGCTTGCTGCAAGCTCACCAGAGAAGCTCTCACCGACTGCTGACCAATCCTGACCTGCTCATCCTGACGCTGAAGCTGAAAATAACTGGTTGAAGATTGAAGCCTTAAATCCCTCAATGCAATGAGATAGGCATCACTAGCTTTCTCAAAATTATCGCGTGCTGCAGAAATTTGCGGAACCCGTCTTGGGTCTATCAAATTCCATTGAACTTGAGCCGAAAAATTGGCAGACCATCGTGTTGTATAGGTGTTGGGCTTTGGCTCGGGAAGCCCAGTTTCGGGGTTACGAGCAGTCCGCGCAAAATCAGGATTTCGGTATTGCTCACCATCTAAATATTGAGGAAGTCCATTCGCTGTGAGATTCACGGTGGGGTACCAAGCTGAAATCGCAGCAAGAACTCCTGATTTAGCCTGTTCAACTTGACTTGCAGCAGCTTTCAAGCGGGGATTATTAACTTCAACAAGTCGCTCAACCTCGGCAAGGGTTAAGGGGCGAAGTTCACGGATCGTGACCTGAGAAGGGAGATCGGGTAGGGCGAGACTATCTGGTGACTTCAGCGCATCCAAATCCTCAGGAAGCGTTGTTGCGGCTGGTGGCATGACAGATGGATCGGCCTTAGGACGCGATCCTTTGAGCTCAAGGGCGTTAGGCAGCGTCGATTGATCCATCAGCAATGAATCAGAGGAAGGCGACTCGCCATTTACAGCCTCAGCAAGTGCAGTCGACGCGCCAAACACAGGCAGGCAACCTGCGATTAGAAAAATATGAGCAGCTGTCCGAAGCACAATAAAACTGGAACTCTGCGGAGTTTAGGTGCTTTTTTCATTGGAGCCGAGTGCAGAGGCCACGATCTCAGCTGCTCCATGCACAATTCGGACCGGAACCGGCAAAGTCGCCCTTAATTGATCCAAGGTCATGTCGTCCAAAAACACCGGATCGCCTTGACGGAGCATGACGGAAGGCAGCAAAAGCTGATCACCAAGATCTTGATCGATGAGGCCATCAAGAAGGTCTTGTCCAGTTAGTAAGCCAGTCACAACTTGATCTTGCCCCCAGTATGGGCTCGGGAGGCCATACAAGCTGAGCTGGACTCCCTCCACCGCATTGAGCCTCTGCAGGACAGGCTCCAGGGCATTGGCAACCAAGCGTCCCACCACCCAGCTGCTCCTCACTGGTGTCTCAACAGACTGGGGAAGATTGGTGGTGGCCTCATCCAGCGAAGCGAGAAACGCCCGGATACTGCCAACCCCATTTTCCTGCTGAGGAAAGTCTTCGTAGCTCGCGCGCGAGGGCAACGACAACCCCGCAATCAAATACCACTCATCTGAAAGCCAGGCAAAATTGCTTTCAAATTTGAGCTGAAACTCCTTCTGAAGAGGTTCCACCGCGGCAATCACCTTCCTGGCATCCACTGGAGTGACCGCACGTAAGCCATCAGATGCCGGCCGGAAGCGAGTCAGGCCAACCGGCACAACGGCGACAGAGAGCACTGCAGGCCAGTCACCGCCTGCAAATTGCGCCAAATCCTTAATGGTGCGCAGCAGCGCCTCTCCATCGTTTTGATCGGGGCACACCACCACTTGCGCGTGGATCTGCAAATCGCGTTCGGCGAACCAAGCCAGTTGCTGCAACAGCTGACCGGCTCGTGGATTCTGCAAAAGGCTCGAGCGCAGATCAGGGTCCGTGGCATGGACAGAAACAAATAAAGGAGACAGACGCTGTTGTTCAATCCTGTACCAATCGGAATCACTGAGATTCGTCAGGGTGAGGTAAGAGCCGTAGAGAAAACTCAAGCGATAGTCGTCATCCTTGAGATAAAGGCTGCTGCGATGGCCAGGTGGTTGCTGATCGATGAAGCAGAAGGCACAGGCGTTGCTGCACTGACGCAATCCATCAAACAAGGCTTCTGTAAAAGCCAGCCCTAGGCCGTCGTCCTCATCCTTTTCCAGATCCACCTGATGGAGCGCCCCTGCTGCATCGCGTATCTCTAAGTGCAACTCTTCTTCCACGATCAAATAGCGGTAATCGATCAGGTCTCGAGGTCGAACACCGTTGATGCTTAACAGCTGATCGCCAGGCTCAAAGCCAAGGTCCTCTCCGATCGATCCAGGCTCGACCGATGCCACCACAGCTGGTGAGGGCTGGCGAGAAGCACGATCCGGATCAAGAGCCGAAACAGCAACACCGGCAGAAGGTTCATTCCACACGGGGCTCACGGTCAACTTCGTTCAGTTTGATGCCGAACCAGACCACCAGACCAGAAGCAGCACACCAAAAAGCAACCGGTACACCACAAAAACCCAGGTGCTGTGGCTCTGGAGATATTTAATGAGCCAGTCGATGGCAAGCCAGGACACCACTGCCGCAGAGCAGATCCCCACGAAAACAGGTAACACCCCCCCCGCGCTGGGCTCTGAAAAGACGTCCTTCAATTCCACCAATCCAGCAATCGTGATGGCAGGAATCCCTAACAAAAATGAGAAGCGCGCTGCATCCGCGCGCTTCCATCCATCAAAAAGGGATGCCGTGAGCGTGCTTCCCGAACGAGAAACGCCAGGGATCAGCGCCAGCACCTGGGCTAAACCCACAACCAATCCATCTCGTCCTTCCACCTGAGTGAGCTGCTTCATTCGCGGCCCGATCCGTTCAGCGGAGCCCAAGAGAAGTGCCATCACAATCGACACCACGGCAATGGCCGGAACGCTTCTTAGTGGAGAGATTGCATAGTCAGGCCAAAAAAACTTGATGCACAAACCAGCAATCAAAATAGGCATGGTGCCAATCACCATCGCAATCCCAAGCCGCGCCTCAGGTTCACGCCATTGACCGCGGCGGACAGCTCCACTGATGCCTTTGAGCACTCCCGCCAAATCAGCACGGAAATAGGCAATAACAGCAACGATGCTGCCTAGTTGAATCACAGCGGTCACCGACACGCCAGGGTCACCCCATCCAGCAAGAACAGGAACAACTTTTAGATGGGCCGTGCTGCTGATCGGCAAAAATTCCGTGAGCCCCTGCACGACACCAAGCACAAAGTCACGCCAGCAAGCTTCCAGCAGTCCGGGATCTGGCGTCAAAGCGCTCTTTTAATGAGGGCTATACGACTATGAGCCACTACGAGACAAGCCGCACGTGTTAAGGGCGACGAGGTTGGCGACGTTTTAATCATTCTTAGGCGCAAGATCCCAACAACCGGTTCAAATCTTCTAATCTTCGAGTCCTTTAGTTACTTCAACGGGGAAGCACTTTTGCTGAGTGGTCTGATTCAGACGCCAATAACGGACAAGAAGAGCCTGATTATTTCTCAGGCACCATCGGTTTCGTTTCCTCGCTCGTTGTCCTTCTGGGCATCGGCGTTGGTTGTTCTGCCAGTCTTCCTCCAGGCACCCTGGGTTCGCTTTCACCCGTTTAGCTCCTGTCTGTTCACCGCAGTTCTGCTGACGACGGGGATTGTGGCAGTACAGGTTGGCAATGCTGCTTGGAAGCGAGCGGGAACCCTGCTGGTGGGGTTCAGCGGCAGTTGGCTCGCTGGCACCCTGTTCTGGGGATGGCTGCGCATGCATCCGGTGTGGCACTTACCCATAGAGGCCATCGCCGTACCGCTAGCGATTGGCGGGCTGAAGAGTCGCTGGAAGCTGAGCTGTTCCTTTTATTTAGCCTCACTCCTGGGCACCGCCTTCACCGATATCACCATGGCCCTGACAGGGGTCATGTCGTTTTGGCCACAGGTTGTTCAAGCCACATCGAGCGAGGCCCCCTTTCTGCTCAGCGAAGCAGCAAAGCTGGTTTTGCAACCTGTTTCTCTCTTGATCCTCTCTGCAGCCGCAGGGCTGATCCTCTGGTTGGCAAAACAGTTTTGGACGCAATCAGCCAGGCCTTCAGAGCATCAAGAGGCTTGGAGAGTGGCCGCTGCTGTCCTTTCCACCACTCTGTTTATCGATGCTTTGTTTCTCGGGCTCTCCCTCTCAGTCCCAAGCCTGAGCGGTCTGATCTGAAACGAACTGCGAACGCCTGACTGTGCTGAGGCAGCAAAAGGGTTCTGCACTTGTATGGTTTCCGTACCGGCGCTGCCGGAAGTTATGTTCCGAATCCCAACGGAGAGTTCAGATGAAGCGCCTGTTGTCCTGGCTGACGGGCTTGGTTGTGATCGCTGGCCTACTGATAGGCCTTCTCGTTCCCCCCAGTGTTTCTGCCGCTGAGATCAGAAATGTCGCAGACGACAAACTCGCCGAACGTGGCGACAAGGTTGATCTAAACAATTCCTCTGTGCGCCGCTTTCAGCAATTTCCTGGGATGTACCCCACCTTCGCGGGAAAAATTGTTCTCGGAGGTCCCTATGAGAACGTCGATGACGTTTTAGATCTCGACCTTTCCGAACGTCAGAAAGAATTGTTCGAGAAATACCGCGACAATTTTGTGGTCACAGCTCCATCGATTGCGCTCAACGAGGGCTTCGATCGCATCAACGACGGTCAGTACCGTTAACACTGATCCAAGCTTTAACCGCCAGGTGCACTGGCGGTTTTTGCTCCCATGAGCAGCCACGCAACCTCTATCGATCCGATTGCGCCTGGGCCCTGGGATGTGATCGTGATTGGCGCCGGTGCTGCCGGACTGATGACATGTTTGGAGCTTCCAGCGGGTCTTCGGGTCCTGCTCCTCAATCGAAACACGAGTCGGCGATCGTCGAGTCGCTGGGCTCAAGGAGGAATCGCGGCAGTGACCCGTTCCAACGACAACGCTGGAAGCCACGGCGAAGACACCGTGAGAGCAGGCGCTGGGCTATGTGATGGGGATGCGGTGCGCCTGTTGGTTGATGAAGCCCCGCAAAGCGTGCTCAGACTTCAAGAGCTCGGCATGGAGTTTGATCGCAACTCGGATGGATCACTCGCGACCACCCTGGAGGCGGCCCACAGTCATCGCAGGGTTCTGCATGTGCAAGACCGCACGGGCAAAGCCTTGGTGGATGTCTTGCGAGAACGCGTGGATGCTCGTCCTGGCTTGCAGCATCGCCGAGGCGTACGGGTCACCCAGCTGTGGGTGCAAGACAATCGCTGCTGTGGCGTCCAGGTACTCGAAGGCCCGAGGCTTCACTGGATCCCCGCCCGTGCTGTGGTCCTAGCCACCGGCGGTGGCGGCCACCTTTACACCAACACGACCAACCCAGCACAGGCCTGTGGTGAAGGTGTTGCGCTGGCCTGGCAAGCGGGAGCGGCCATCGAAGACCTGGAATTCATTCAGTTCCATCCCACAGCCCTCAAGCTTGAACATGCACCCTGCTTCTTGATCTCGGAGGCCGTCCGCGGAGAGGGGGCTCTCCTCGTCGACGCCCTGGGACAAAGCCCCGTCCAAGAGCTTGCTGGAAAAGACTTAGCCCCAAGAGATCAGGTCAGTCGTGCGCTGGTTCGTCGCATGCAGGCCCAGGGGGTCGCCCACATGGGTCTGGACCTCACCCCCATCGACGCTCAAACGTTGCAACGGCGCTTTCCCAACATCCTTGAACGCTGCCACAACTTTGGAATCAACCCAGAACAACAGCCCATTCCAGTGGCTCCAGCGGCCCATTACTGGATGGGAGGTGTCGCCACCGACTTGAAAGCGACGACCAGCCTTCCTGGCCTTTACGCCGTTGGCGAAGTGGCCTGCACCGGTCTGCATGGAGCCAATCGCCTCGCCAGCAACTCTTTGATGGAATGCCTTGTCTTCGCTAGGCAATTGCGTGACATCGACCTTGGCGATCCACTCTCAAATGCCACCACAGAGGAACAACGCACGGAAGCACCATCAGACACCGTTCAGGATCATCAAGCGTTCAGCCAACAAGAGCTAAGCCAATCCATCCAGTGGCTGAGATCAGAGTGCTGGCGTGTGGCCGGCGTTGACCGATCAGCTCATGGCATGAGGGACGTGTTGGGAACTCTGCAGAAAGCAACGCCAATCTTGGAAGCAATGACTCCTCTCAAGTTGATGCAGCAACAACATCCTGAGCGGAGCACCCTTCTCGATGAAAGCAGGCGGGCAGAGCTGAACCTGATGTTGGATCTGCTTCATCGCCAGCAAGCCAGTTCTTTGCTGTTGGAGGCTTGTTTGTTCCGAAAGGAAAGCAGGGGCGGACACTTCCGTAATGACACCCCAGCCCCCTTACCTCAATGGTGCCGCCATAGCCGCCAAATAAAAGGCCAAGGCATCGGAACGAGAGCAGTGACCTCTTAATGGTTGGTTCTTGTGTTTAGAAGTCCTTGGGGCCCTGATATCCAGACAGACGTGCGAGATCTGGAAGCTTTTTCACACCAGAGTCCAGCTCTCCGTTGATCTCCCAGGTTGGGAATCCCTCAATGCCCTTGCTCTGGCAAAGCTTGGCTTCGTTGTTTTGACCTGTTGGGGCGCATTCAACAACTTTGAGAGTGTCGGCAGCTTCTTTACCGAAGAGCTCCTTCTGTTCATGGCAATGAGGGCACCAATAGGCGCTGTACATCACCGCTCCCGAGGCCGTGAGATGTTCGGCAAGAGAGATTTTTGCTGGGTTGCTCTCGCTGAGCACCGGGGGAGCTGCGCCTGGGCCTGTGGCAACGGCATCAGGACGGGCAGGGTCCAGCACGGAAGCCCAAATCAGGCCACCAAGCAACACGGCCAGAGCGAGAAGGAAGCCTCGAAACAGCAGTTGGGAGGGGTCGTCCCATCCACCTCCAACCAATGACAACACCAACAAGCACAGGGAGAGCAGAGCCGAAAGAACGCAGAAAAAACAGAAGGCCTGGATCTTGATCACCATCAGACCCACGAGCACCAGGCTGAACACAGCCATCACGAGGGAGACCGTGAACAAGCCCCACCAGGTGCGACGCGACAAGTCAGCTTTGTTCTCCGACAAACCTGGGAGCAAAGGCACAACCGCCATGACCAGGACTGCGAGATAGGCGATCAAGCCTGCAAAAGAGAGGGGAATGCTGAACCCATCTCCCTGAAACAACGTGCCCCAGGGGCTATTCAGGACCTTGTCGCAACCACCCGCGCCCATCGGGCAGCTGAGATTCCCCAGTACTCCCCAAAACTTCAGGGTGATCGACCCCGTATCGATCACGCCGACCGTGGCCAAAACGGCCATCACAATTCGGACCCATTTCGAACCTTGGTCCTGCCGGCGTCGGCTGGTGAGACGCTGAGTTGCCATCAAAGGCGATCAATTACCCCTGATTTTGGCAGCAAAGCGTAAGCAATTCAACGTTGAAGCATGGGTGTCATCCGTTCATCCGCTCCTAAAGTGAGGGATTGCAGGGTCATGCCATGGCCGGGGACGCCAAAACAGGCAACAGCCTCTCGGAACGGCCCACCGTGGCCTTCGCCCATCTGGGCTGCGAGAAAAATCGCGTGGATACAGAGCACATGCTCGGACTTCTGGCTGAGGCCGGCTATGGGGTGAGCAGCGATGAAAACGACGCCAACCTAGTGGTGGTGAATACCTGCAGCTTCATTCAAGACGCCCGCGAAGAGTCCGTACGAACCCTTGTGGGACTTGCAGAGCAAGGCAAGGAGCTGATCATTGCAGGATGCTTGGCCCAGCATTTTCAGGATGAGCTTCTGGAGTCGATACCAGAGGCAAAAGCGATCGTGGGCACCGGTGATTATCAGCACATTGTGGAGGTGCTGCAGCAGGTAGAAGCCGGTGAGCGGGTGAACCGCGTCAGTGAGACGCCAACCTTTGTGGCCGATGAAAATCTGCCCCGGTATCGCACCACAGGGGAAGCGGTTGCCTACTTAAAAGTTGCTGAAGGCTGCGACTACCGCTGCGCATTTTGCATCATTCCCCATCTGCGCGGAAATCAACGCTCAAGACCGATCGAATCGATCGTGGCTGAAGCCCATCAGCTGGCAGCACAAGGGGTTCAAGAACTGATCCTGATCAGTCAGATCACCACCAATTACGGCTTGGACCTCTATGGCAAGCCGCGCCTTGCCGACCTTCTCAAGGCACTCGGCGACGTGGAAATCCCCTGGATTCGCGTCCACTACGCCTATCCCACGGGCCTCACCCCTGAGGTTCTTGCGGCCTATCGAGATGTTCCCAATGTGCTGCCCTATCTCGATTTACCGCTTCAGCACAGCCATCCTGAGGTGTTGAGAGCGATGAATCGCCCTTGGCAAGCCGATGTCAATGAACGATTGCTGGAACAGATTCGTGAACAACTCCCTGAGGCCATTCTTCGCACCACATTGATTGTGGGATTTCCCGGCGAAACAGAGGAACAATTCGAACATTTGGCCGGATTTTTAGAACGTCAACGCTTTGATCACGTTGGCATCTTCACCTTCTCGCCAGAAGACGGCACGGCGGCTGCAACCCTCCCAAATTCAGTCCCTGAGGAGATTGCCATCGCGCGCAAGGACAAGTTAATGACCTTGCAACAGCCCATTTCCGCTGCTCGCAATGCCTCTTGGATTGGCAAAACCGTGGATGTTTTAGTGGAGCAACACAATCCCTCCACCGGGGAAATGATTGGCCGATGTTCCCGCTTCGCGCCGGAAGTGGACGGAGAAGTGCTGGTGCAGCCAGGGGATAACGGACTGCAAGTCCATCCCGGAACCATGGTGCCGGTTCAGATCACAGGCGCAGACATCTACGACCTCACCGGCCGAGTGGTCGGTGCTGCTCACATGGTCGCCGCAGCTCGCGGTGCGACGTGAACAGAAGCCCCAGCTGGCATGAACGGCAACGCACAATTTTTCTCATTGCCTCAGGGTTAAGCACAGCTGGTTCTTTCGCAGGTCTCACCGCCAAAGGTTGGATCTTGATGAGCGGCACCGACAACGCCATGTTGCTCGCCCTGCATTTTGCAGCTCTCTCACTCCCGACCCTGATCGTGAGTGGAGCCGCGGGTGTTCGCACCGATCGAATCGGCTGCGAGCAGGTGCTCATTCAGGCGCAATGGGCGCTCCTCGGAGCAGGGCTCCTTGGGGCCCTATCGATTCCTCTTTTGGAGGGAACAGCCCAGGTTGCTGTGCTGCTCGCCAGCACCCTGCTCATGGGGATTGCCAGTGCCTACGAACTCACTGCCCGCAATAAATACTGCGCCTTGCTGGTGGAGGACCCACGCACATTGGCGCCGTACCTCACCAGTTTTTCGGTGGTTTTCAATGTTGGGAAATTAGTCGGACCTCCGATCGGGGGGTGGCTTGTGGCTTTGACAGGACCAGCCACAGCCCTCAGCCTCGATGCCCTCACCTATTTATTACCCATTGCCAGCGTGATCTGGCTGCTGAAGCCAAACCGATCGATTGAACAACTCAGCAGCACGACAAGCTCCACCACCTTGAAGGCTGCCTGGAAAGAATGCGGACCCGTTTTACGGCACGTGCTCAAGTTCACAGGCTTGATCTGCATCGTGGGGTTCTTTCACCCAGGCCTGGCACCCCTGATTGCCGCCGACACCCTCGGGCCAAGCCCTCAAGACCTTGGTTTATTCACAAGTGTGCTGGCCGCAGGAAGCATCACCGGTGGGATCGTCTTGCAACGCAACAGCCACAAATTCAGCAGCCGTCCCGGCCTCACGCTCGGTTGTTTCGCCTTGATCACGGCGATCGCTCAACTTGGAATGGCCAGCAGCAAATTTGTTCCCATCGTGCTGTTGATGGTTTGGCTGATTGGCGCTGGAACCGCTGGACTTCTCAGTAGCGCCAATTTGATCACCCAGGTTGGCTCAAAGCAGGTGCTCAGAGGACGAATGGCCGGATTAAGCCAAATCGCTTTTTTGGGTGGTGGAGGGTTAAGTGGCCTGATCGCAGCTCAGCTCACAGTCAGTCTTGGACTGCAAGCAACATTCGCGATTGCAGGAGGAATTGGCCTGATTCTCTCCTTAGGTGAGATCTGGCGTCGAGGTGGAATGCCGATGAACGAAATCAAATCAGCTTGATGCCGCGCAGAATCGTGCTGAGAACAAATGCTGCCACCAAACCGGCAGCCACAAGACCCAAATAGATAGCGACGCCCATAACAGACACAGATTGCAGCAACCATTAGATCAGAAACCTTGCCGAGATGCTTGCAAACACGCTTAAGCTTGTACGCATCGAAATCTACGGATTAATAACCGGTCTGCATTGAGGGTTGGCCGGCTTCCCAGAACGCTTAGCTCTCCCGATACCACCATGCGCACCCTTTTCGTCTATCCCCAATTCCCCAAGACGTTCTGGAGTTACGAAAAAATTCTGGAACTGGTCAACCGAAAGGTGTTGCTACCGCCTTTAGGCCTCGTCACGGTTGCAGCCCTCCTTCCCCAGGAATGGGAGATGAAGTTGGTGGATCGCAACGTGCGCGAAGTGACCTCTGCCGAATGGGATTGGGCCGAGCTGGTGGTGATCTCGGGAATGATCGTCCAGAAGGACGACATGCAACAACAGATCAACGAAGCAAGGAGTCGTGGGATTCCAGTAGCGGTTGGAGGCCCCTACGCCAGCTCCACCCCTGATGCGCCTGAAATTGCGGACGCTGATTTCAAAATCTTGGATGAGGGGGAAATCACCCTGCCCCTGTTTATCGAAGCCATTCAGAGGGGAGATCGCAGCGGTCGGTTCAGCGCAGAAGGAGAAAAGCCTGATGTGACCTCCACCCCAATCCCCCGCTTTGACCTGCTGCAGCTCGAGGCCTATGACTCCATGAGCGTCCAGTTCTCGCGGGGCTGTCCATTCAATTGCGAATTTTGCGACATCATCGTTCTCTACGGACGCAAACCACGCACCAAAACACCTGAGCAGTTGGTTGCTGAATTGCAATCGCTTTATGACCTTGGATGGAGGCGTTCGATCTTCCTGGTCGATGACAATTTTATCGGCAACAAGCGCAACGCGAAGCTTTTGCTGCCGCAAATCAAAGCCTGGCAAGAAGACCGTGGCTACCCGTTCAGTTTTGCAACTGAAGCATCCGTCGATCTAGCCGATGACGACGAAATGATGCGAATGATGCACGAAGCTCGTTTTGAAAGCGTGTTCCTTGGCATTGAAACTCCTGATGAAGCCAGCCTAGAAACCGCGAGAAAAGTTCAAAACACTCGCAATCCACTCGATGCCGCTGTTGACCGCATTACGGCCAATGGCATTCGGGTGATGGCTGGATTCATCATTGGTTTCGATGGAGAAAAAGATGGTGCTGGCTTACGGATCGTTGATTTCGTAACCCGTACAGGAATTCCTGCAGCCATGATGGGAATGCTGCAAGCCCTTCCCAACACAGCCCTATGGCATCGTCTTGAAAAAGAAGGTCGCTTGATTCAAGACGAATCGGCAGCCAAGGGTGTTAACCAAACGAATTTGCTTAATTTCAAACCAACCCGACCCATTCGTGACATTGCCAACGAATATGTCGAAGCATTTTGCACGCTTTACGAACCCAATGCCTACATGGATCGGGTTTATTCCTACTACTTAAAAATGGGAGCGCCACGCTGGAAAGGAACCAGCAAGTTGCCTACCTGGACTGATATCAAAGCACTATCGATTGTGATCTGGCGTCAAGGCCTAAAACGCGATACTCGCGGGCGCTTTTGGCGCTATCTGTTTGGAATGGCTCGCCAGAATCCAGCCATGCTTGAGCAGTTCATCGTTGTCCTTGCGCACAACGAACATTTCATGGAGTACAGAGCGATTGTGCAACAGGAAATCCGTGAGCAGCTGGAATCATTGCCACCAGAAGAACCCAGCAACTCTCGCGAACTTCAGCCTGTTTGAGGGTTTAATCCTGAACGTAAGGACTTCCTTCGCGCAAACACTGTTCTGCCTTCTGAAGTTCCCGACCCAAATACAGCGCATGATCCAAACGGCTTAGGGGATGGTCTCCGTCCCCTTCGCACAAGGCAATCCCCAATTCTTTTGCCGTACGCCCACGCAACACGGCCGTGGGCGTTCTAGGACCACCCTTCCGGCAAGCAATCACTTCCCCGGAATCTGGATCTCGTGCAAGGCCTTGCTCATCAATCGTGTTGCCGTAGTGCTCAACAACCAATTCAGCGGCAGCAACATCCACGCGAATCAAGAAATAACCCAACGGATCTAAGGCTATAAATCGCTGCGACAACTGATCATCCAGCTGAGCACAGGCGTTGAGGTCTATGGCACTGTTGGTCTGGTTCAATCTGGCTGCAAGGCTCTTCTCAACTTACAGAGCAAGGGATGGCGTCTCTTTTCGAAAAGGGAGCTCCGCATTGATTGCCTCAATCTCCTCGAGCATCAGTGGATTGACCTTGCCGAGCCAGCCACGAATCAATCCTTCCATCTGGGGCTCATACCAGCGATGGAGGCTGGTATGAGGTCGAGCCACAAACCCACGCCGACGCTTGTGGCTTCCCCCTGCTCCTGGATCAAAACTCTTCAGTCCCTGCTTCAAAGCCCACTCAATCGGGGCGTAATAGCAAACCTCAAAATGCAAACAATCAATCTCTTCGTGGCTCCCCCAGTACCGGCCCCAGAGCGATGCATCGTCATGCACGCAAAGTGACATCGCCACTGGCTCATGGGGGTTGCCACGATGCGCACTAAAGAGAACAATCCGCTCACGCAATGCATTCGTAGACAAGGCATCGAAAAACGATGCTTCGAGATACTTGCTACCCCACATCCCCCAACGAGCACAGTGCTGTTCATAAAATTGATGCATGCATTGCATCAATGAAGGATCGAGATCCTCACCACACAGGGGGGTGATCTCAATGCCTGCTGCACGAACCGCCTTCCGCTCTCGTTTGATATTACGGCGCTGATTGGCATTAAATCCTGCCAAATAGTCGTCAAAATTGGCCTGCCCATCTGATGTCCAGAGACTCTGCTGATTCAACCAAGCAGCGCAACCTGCAGCTTCTGCCAAAGGACGCCAGAGCGGATCAACGTAGAGAAAATTACAACTGAGGATGCCATTATTACGAGCAAAGGTGTCAATCAATTCCAGCATGAGTTGGGTCAATGCCGCAGAATCTTCATCTGCAGCGATATGGAAGCGATAGCCCTGTACCGGGCTGACGGGGCTCATCCCAATCAACTTTGGGTAATAACGAAGACCAAGGTCGCCAGCGAGCCGAGCGAACGCTTGATCAAACACAAACTCCCCGTAACTGTGACCCTTGAGATACAGCGGAGCGACCGCACAAAGATGCTCCTCTCCGCGCCACAGGGATAGGTGCAGTGGCTGCCATCCCTGATCGGGCGCCACGCTCCCAGAATCTTCAAGGGCCGCCAGCCAATTCCAGCGATAGAAGGGACTGACCTCAGGACCAAGCAGCTGTTCCCACTGCTGTTCGGGTATCTCCCGAATCGAGCGATGCCAACAAGCCTTCAGGGATGCCATGACCGGCGAAGACAGCGGCGAAGAAGAAGACCCTAACCAGTGAGAGCCAATGGAGTCACACTGAACGCAAGCCAGTTTTTGCCAACCTGCCGTGAACCGTTCGACGCCAGGAAAACAGCAGGTGGTGTTCACGCTGTTGGCGCTCAGCTTGATGCTGAGCGAAAGTGCCGTCCAAGCAGGGCTACTGCAGCCATTGCTGCAAATGATGCGTCCAAAACTTGAGAGCCAGCTTGCTGATCAATGTCAGCAACTCGCGAAACAAGCCCTTAAAGAGGCTGAACTCGACCTTGAACCATTCAGCCGCATGGGAGAGCAGTCGTGTCAGGCGCTAGCCAAGCCCGTCAGTGAATGCCTGATCCGTGAAACCAGTCGCGCTGGCAGAGAGTTGGGTGTGATCAGCGAACTCTTGTCAGGGCGCATTGGAGATGACGCCGAAGTGGTGATCAAACGCTGCCTGGCGTCGCTGCTGGGACTCCAGGCAACCGACCTAGAGAAGGTCCCGCTCAGCGAGCTTTTTCAGCGGCTGCGTCCATAACGAACCAACAGCTCATTTCCGCTCAGTCGATCGGCCGATAACAGCGTCCAAGCATCGGGCTGCGATAAAGCCAATGGCATGCTGCATCCTTCAGACGGAATCCAGCTGAACCGACCTCCCAGCAGGCATGGGCTCAGAGTCAGCTGCAGCTCATCCACTTGATCGGCTTCCAGAAGGGATGCGCAGAGGCCCGCTCCTCCAAGAAGAACGAGGCGATGAAAGCCCAATGCCGCAAGCTCCACCAGGGTGGTCTCCCAGGATGGTTGCAAGCGATGAATGGCGGAGAAACCATCCACGGAGATCCGCTCTGGGGTCAAGAGCTGACGCTCAAGCGCTTGTTGAAAAAACGGCCACTCCAGACCAAAGTCTGGACGGCGACTCACCACCAGCGCCGTTGGCTGTAACGGCCTGCCCTCTTGCTTGCGCTGCGCCAGAAGCTGTGGTTCATGAATCAAACAGGTGCAGCGATGGGCCCGCAGCGTTCCTGCACCGATCAGAACCGCATCGGCCCAAGCCAAAGCCTGTTCAAGGACGTGCCGATCGCCAGCACCGCCGAGCTGAGCAGCCCCTCCAGACGCAGGAGCAAGCCGCCCATCCAAACTGACGGCTAGCACCAGACGAACCGATGGTCGCTGCACGTGGAAACAGCCTCAGCCGTTAACGGCAGAGTGCATCGCTTCGGGCATCGCATTGAGCGCAGGAGCTTCGGCGTACACCTCTGCAGCGTTGTTGGGGCTTTCCTGAAGTCGCACCTTGTGCAACTGAGCGCCAATGGCGCGAACGGGGGTGCTCAGTCGATCAACGATATGCAGGGCAATGTTTTCAGCCGTCGGAACACAATCGGCGAAATGGGCGACGTCCTTGTTGAGGAAGGTGTGATCGAAAGGCTCCACAACGAGGTCACTGACGAGACGTTGAAGCGCCGCTAGGTCGCAGACCATCCCCGTGCGGGGGTCGATGCTTCCGCGCACCGTGACATCCACCAAGTAGTTGTGGCCGTGGCCATGGGGACGGGCACATTTGCCGTAAATCTGTTCGTTCTCCTCTTGGCTCAACTCTGGTCTTGCCAGACGGTGCGCAGCAGCGAAATGAGTGCGGATGGTGAGATAGGCGTCCATGGTTTGTCCGAGATAGTCGGCCCACAGGCCTGATGATTCATAAAGGCGCAGCGCCACGAGCGGCAGCTGATTGGCCAACCGAGACCAGATGATCCGAACCAAAGCTTCGGTGGTTGGCAGGCAACCCTCCGGATTGGTCACATCGAATTCTGGCCAAGCCTCATTGAGGAAGCGAAAATCGAGTTGTTCGGTGACTTCCGAACGAATCGCATGCTTCACATCAGAGAGGTTCAGCACCATGCCATTGGCGTCAAGGCCACCGGCCATGGACACAATGAGTTCGTAATTGTGTCCATGGCCAGGGGCGATCGCACAGGATCCAAAACGGGCTGCGTTGTCGTCAGCACTTAATTCCGGCAACCAATAACGGTGGCTGGAGCTAAAACAGGCTCGGCGGGTGATGACACAGCCACGACCTTGGCCGTGCGGTGCCGTCGTGATGGCATCAGTCATGACGTGGTCTGACCAGCGATCATCCTAGTGAGTTCTCCCACCTGCCGAACCGATGGCTGACGGCGCGACCACGACACCCCATCCTTTGAAAGCCCGTTTGGGCGGCCGGAACCTGTACCTGATCGGAATGATGGGGAGTGGGAAAAGCAGCACGGGGCGCCCCCTAGCCCAACGCCTGGGCTACGGCTTCGTTGACGCCGACGGCGTCGTGGAAGCGCTGGCTGGCCGCCCGATCCCCCAAATCTTTGAGACAGAGGGAGAGCCAGGCTTCCGAGCACTCGAAAGTCAGGTCCTGCAAGCCATTGGCGAACGCCATTCGCTCGTGGTTGCGACCGGTGGTGGTGTGATCACGCAGCCAGAAAACTGGGGCGTTCTGCATCAAGGGATCGTGATCTGGCTTGCCCCTGGACGGGACCAACTCCTGGCGCGTCTCCTCGCAGACCCAGGAGCCAGGCCTCTGCTTCAAGATCAAAATCCTGAAGCGGCTTTAGACGCGCTCCTGGAAGCTCGTACCCCTCTTTACGCCGAGGCCGATCTTCGGATCACGGTGGGCGACGAGACGGTCAACGCTGTGACAGATCGAATCCTTGAGGCCATCCCTGGCATTCTCAAACCCCATGAGCTCATGTTCCAGGCTCCAGGCGCACGGCAAACCACTGAAGATTGAACCCTGGAGCTAGCTCGAGATCGCAGGCTGTGTCCAAGAGCCTTTCTGCGGCGGCAGATGACGATCCAAACGCACGCAAATCACTGGGTAGCACTGACATGTTGTCCAGCTGATCCGTCAGCCATGTCAGGGTGTCGTCGGAACTGAGCAGTCGTTCTGGCTTGCCCGGCTCAAGCACCACATAGTGATCACAAGCACGGATGAGGGGATCGGACATGACGCGGCCACTGCTGGAACTGATCATGGCCGTGCTTCTTCTCGCTGGACCAGCAACACCAGCCCTAGCGGACAACACCCAAAACCATCAGCAGCTCGAAGCCCGCCTCAAGGATTGGCCAGCCTGGTCGGATCCTGCTCCTCTGCCGCGGCCACGCGCCAACCAGGACCTGGTATATCCGGATTGGTTTGCAGGGCTTTGGGAGGTGGAAAGTCTGGATCTTTTGGCGAACGGCAAGGTGGACGAACACTTGCCCCCCTTGCAGCATCTGGCCCAGTTTCAGCTCAATCCGCAGAACGAGGTGGTGGGGAATCGACCGTTTAATGCCAAAGCGATTGGTCAGGCCCTCTTAGGCAAGCAAATGATTAGCGTGGAGCAAGCCCCTCAGCAAGTGAACCGTCAGCTCGCTCGACTCAGCGACGATCGCCTGCTGGAAACGACGGTGATCGGCAGGGAACAAACATCGATCAACGCCGCAGCCTTTCTGAGTGATGAGCTTGTTCTCCAGGTGATGCATGGGGCAAGGGCCCCAAGGCTCAGCAGAATTGAAACCCTGAGTCGCTATCGGGCATGCCCCAACGAGCCAAGCGCTGAAATCATCAGTCGAATCTGCGGGGAGCAATGGCAACAGACCTATCCAGCTCCAGGGGAAACCAGCGAATCGTTTGTGCAACGACCAAGCCGTTACAAGCTCACGCTCACACGGCTGCAGGATCCTGCTGAAGCAGGCGAGCATCCAGCCGATCGCGCCACTCAAACAATGGTTGAAGGCGGGGATGATCACTGAGACCAGCGACCCCGCGGCCAGCCAATTGGGGGCCTGATGAAGCGGGGAAGCGCAACAGGGATAGCTGCGCCGCTACGGCCAAATCAGCCAGGCTGAGGGAATCGCCAACCAAGACGCTGTCCGCCGTGAGTCCATCCGCAATCGCAATCAAGTTGTGGAGCATGGCGGAACGCTCCTCCTGGCCAAACAGCTCGTTCACTCCACTGAGCCAACCCGTGGGAACGCCGGTCATCACCTGCCGAATCGGGCCCGGTACGTCATCAGGCAAAAGGGCCGCACGCAAATCTGGGTCATCCACAGCGGCCTGAAGCAGAGCCGCGCGGACGGATCCAGCCAAGGTTGTATCGGCCCAATCTTCGATCAAATGAACTTGGGCCACAGCGCGGCGATCCTTCGGGAAGAAGGGCGATTCGGGCTGCAACTCCTCCAAATAACGACAAATCGCGCTGGAATCTGCCACCACCGTGTCGCCATCCACGAGCACCGGAACTTGCCTTTGCCCTGACAAACGGAACACGGCTAATTGACCGATTCCAGGCGTGACTTCCACTTCTCGAAAGCTCAAACCTTTTACGTGCAACGCCATCCGCACCTTGAGGCAGAAGGCGGAGTGACGGAATTGATGCAGCTCCAGCATGACCGTCTTATCACAAATACGCAGGATAGCTATTTAATCCCAAAGAATGCAAAATCATGCCTCATTTTCACGACAGCCCAATTAACACATGAGCATTGAAAAACATCTAGAGCGATTCAACCTCACCCCAAACGTTAGGCTTATAGGTTGCAAGACGCAATTAAAATTGTTTTTCAGAATATCAATACTGGAGCAAAAACCTGACGAGCACAATGAGCGAAACAAAAACAAACGCGAGTCCAGAACGCTCTCTAAAAAATAAAACCCAAAACTCCACCCAAGCACATCAGGATATATCATAAAAATTAAAAGTTACAACTAATTTATTGGGCGTTAAACATTAGCGAGCATAACCCAATATTGCCCAATAAGTTCTATTCATATCATTTAAAAGAATTGCAATTGCAAGTAGCTTCACGGCTCAAACAAGACTTGTCTCAACGCCCCATATTTCTGTTAATGCTGCCAAGTCCACATCGGTGAACTCATCTCCCCACTCTCCAGCAAAAGAATTATAAGACATTACTGTATCCTCTACTGTGTTCCACAAAGGATTATTTGGAGCCTCATTCGGATGACTTAAGCCTAAAGAATGACCGATTTCATGGACTATAGTATTCGAATCAAATTCAGCGTTTCCTGTATCTTTCCAAAGAACGAACCAACGATTCGGACCCTCTACGACTTGACCAACGATGCCGGGACTTCCCCATCCAATATATCTATCAACCTTAATAACTACAATTTCAGAATTAAGTATAAATTCAGATTCTTCAAAATCAAGTTCAATAAGCGCATCCACTTCAGTAAAAGTTTCATCAATTAGAGCTTCCTCTTGAGCTGTTTGCTCAAGCGAAGTAAAAAAGAAATTTTCTGATTCCCTATCAAATACTGTATAAGTTAAGGTAGTATTACCATCTTCTGGGTTCCAATCAATATAATCTTTCGTAATATCTCCAAAAGATGCACTTACCAACGCATTAGGGTCTAAACTTGAAGTTGATTCAAGTATACTTGACGAGCCAGGGATTTCTCCTTTGCATATAGAGCATGCGCAGCTAAGGGAGTCCCGCGAAACAGACTCTAAAGCAGAAGATTCGAGCCGATCAGCAAAGCGATCACTTAATGGATTAAGCCTTTCACTTTTTCTACCACCCAAAGCATTAAACACAGCTTTTTCCACAATAAATCTCTTATACTTTACATTGCATCCTTGACAATGTCAAGCAACCTTCAAGAGAATTGTCAGAAATTACTCTGACAGGTTGCGGACGAACAGAGCGGTTGCCCCAAAGACTTAGTAGTTGCAAGCAAACTCACACCCAATTAAAATGGCCCAAATAGAATTATTTCATTCTCAATAGGCATTTCCTTTTGCGAACAATTGTGCGGTCCCCTAGCTGCATCGTCTTTTGGCACCACAAATGTCTTGTCCCTTCAAATCATCCCAAATACGCTGCAATAACTGAAGATGAAAGAGTTTTTCGTCAATGTGACGCGTTACCCGCGCTATCTCATTGCCTTCAGTCTTGGAGTCCTTAATTCCGTTGCCGAGCCCCTGGCTCAGCGGCGCAGCAATCCCGTCACGGCAGTGGCTCTGATCGGGGCCTTGATCAGTGGTTTCATCACCCTTGGGCTGGTGCTCCGTGCCATGGTGACCTCAACAGCACCACTGAGCTGACGATGGCCCAGGGACGTCGAGTTGAACGGGTTGCCGCCTTAATCCGCAAGGAAACCAGCGAGCTGCTGATCAATGGGATCCGTGACGAACGGGTCCATCAAGGCATGGTCAGCATCACCGAGGTGGAGGTCAGCGGAGACCTCCAACATTGTCGAATTTTCGTGAGTGTCTTCGGCGAACAGGCGCAAAAAGACGAAGTCATGGATGGCCTAGAGGCCGCTCGAGGATTCCTTCGTGGGGAGCTTGGCCGTCGTCTGCAAATGCGCCGCGCCCCTGAGATCGTGTTCAAACTCGATCTTGGAATTGAGAAAGGCACCAGCGTGCTCCATTTGCTTGGGGAACTCGAACGGGAGCGGGATGAACGAGGAGATGTCCCGGAAGGAACCGAACTCCCGGAGAATCCATGAATGCTGGTGAGCTCGGTCAGGGCGAGCTCCGAGAGGCCGTCGCCCGATTGTTGGTGGTGCGCGCCAGCGGTCATGCCACAGACAGACAACGGCGATACCCGCACTGGGAACTCAGCAATCAGGAGCTTGAGCAGCTCCTAGGCGCTGGGGTCGGGGGCGTGATCCTGCTCGGTGGAACAGCCACAGAATTGCAACAGCGCTGCCGCACCTTTCAGCGCTGGGCTGGGCAACCGATTCTGTTATGCGCCGACGTTGAAGAAGGCGTGGGCCAACGGTTTGAGGGAGCCAGCTGGCTCGTGCCGCCGATGGCGCTCGGACGGCTCCATCGCAGAGCTCCCAGACAGGCCGTAGAACTGGCTGAAAACTACGGACGTTGTTGCGGCAATCAGGCAAAACGCTGCGGGCTGAATTGGGTCCTGGCACCGGTTTGCGATGTCAACAACAACCCCGACAACCCGGTCATCAACGTGCGGGCATGGGGCGAAGATCCAGACACCGTGGGGGAGTTAACCGGAGCTTTTCAGCGTGGACTGGCGACAACAGGCGTCTTGGGGTGCGCCAAGCATTTCCCTGGGCATGGCGACACCGCCAGCGATTCCCACCTGGAACTTCCTCTGCTGCAACACAGTCGCGAACGACTAGAGAGCCTTGAACTTCAGCCGTTTCGCACCCTGATCCAGGCGGGAGTCAGCAGTGTGATGACAGCCCATCTACTGATTCCGGCATTGGATGAACAGTGGCCGGCCACCCTCTCCGCCAATGTGCTCACCAGGCTGTTACGGGATGATCTCGGCTTTAAGGGCCTTGTGGTCACCGATGCCTTGTTGATGGAGGCCATCGCGGCTCGCTACGGAGCAGGCGAAGCCGCAGTGCTGGCATTCGCCGCAGGTGCTGACTTGATCTTGATGCCGGCCGATGCCGTGGCCGCCATCGACGCTCTCTGCGATGCGCTGCTTTCCGGTCGCGTACCCATGGCCCGTCTTCACGACTCGCTCAATCGCCGCCAGGCTGCTGTGCAGTCGATCCCGGCGGCGCTCGATTCGAACAACAACGACCACAGGATCGAAACAGCAGAAGAAAGAGCCCTCACGCTGGAGCTCGTTACCCAGTCACTGGAGATCTCCAACTCTCCAACCGCCAAGGCGTCAACTCAGCCCAACGGGTCAACCCAGGCCAACCCCATCGAGGTCATCAACCTGATCCGGGTGGATGGTGTTCTTCCCTGCCCGGTGCTCCCTGCCGATGCACCTGCCATCCTTCTTCCCAAAGCCCTCGGCTTCCAATCCCTCGTCAGCCATCCCCTCGGCATTTCCCCGTGGGCGAATCCAGCGGATCCAGCAGCCCCGCTGGCGCTCGATCGCCTCGGGAAAGGGCCTCTACTCCTGCAATTATTTGTCCGAGGCAATCCCTTTCAAGCCAACCGCAGCGCTCGGGAGCCCTGGACTGATGCCATCAAACAGCTGATTGGCTTGAACCGACTTTTCGGCTTGGCGGTGTACGGAAGCCCCTACGTCTGGGAGGCACTGAGCGCCCTGCTGCCGAGATCCATTCCAGCGGCTTACAGCCCTGGGCAAATGCCTGACGCACAGCAAGAGTTGCTTCAACAGTTGCTTCAAGAGTTGAAGCAACATCGCCTGAAACCGGATCCCGCTTCAGCGCCATCAAGGTTTGCCATCAACGAATTCACCGACTGAACGCGCCTAGCCTCTGCCCCAGTTGTGCCCAAGACCATGCTCAGCCTCTCCATGATCGTGCGCAACGAGCAAGAGCGGCTAGGAGCCTGCCTGGACTCCGTAAAAGCCTTCGCCGATGAAATGGTCATCGTTGACACGGGCTCGACCGATCAGACCATTGCCATTGCGAAGGCGGCAGGTGCACGGGTCGAACAGTTGCCTTGGCCAGGCGATTTCGCTCCAGCTCGCAATGCCGCCCTGGAATTTGTGACAGGCGACTGGGTGCTCGTGCTTGATGCGGATGAATCCCTAAGAGCTGAAGCGATTCCTGCTCTCAAGGCGCTCATGGCCCAACCTGATGTGCTGGTGATCAACCTGTTGCGCCATGAGCAGGGTGCTGCCATGGCCCCTTATTCCAGCGTGAGTCGCCTGTTCCGCCGCCATCCCCGCATTCGCTGGAGCCGCCCGTATCACTCGATGGTGGATGACAGTGTGCGCGAGCTGCTCAAGGACGAACCCCACTGGCGGATCGCCGACTGCCCAGAACCAGCCCTGCTTCACGACGGTTACCGGCCAGAGCTACTGCAAGGAACGGATAAGGCTGACCGTCTCCGCCGGTCCATGCAGGAATGGCTGGAACAGGAGCCAGGACATCCCTACGCGTGCGCCAAGCTCGGGGCCCTCGAGGTGGCAGATGGGGATCGGGTTCAAGGCATCGCCCTGTTGCGCGAAGGGCTTGCCAACCTTGGCGAAGGTGAAGAGCACGCTGCAGAACGCTACGAGCTGTTGCTCCATCTGGGCATTGCCCTGAGCGCGGAGGACACCGACCAGGCCATCGCGTTCTACAAACAAGCCCTAGCGCAAGCTTTGGACGTCCGTCTTGGCCTTGGCGCCAGGTTGAATTTGGCCGCCCTGCTGTTGCAAACCAACAAGCTCGATGAGGCCATCCAACTCACCAAAACGGCATGCCAACGCGCTCCAGAAGTGGCCCTTGCCTGGTACAACCTGGGGCTGATGCAACGCCGCAAGGGTGAGATCAAGGACGCGTTGCAGTCCTATGAACGAGCGATCAGCCTGGAACCCAGCCATGCCGAATGCCATCAGAACCTTGCTGTTGCAAGGCTCGTCGGTGGAGACATCGACGGGGCGAGAGCATCGTTCCGAACGGCGATCGCCCTGCTCAACAGCCAGGGGAAAGGAGACCAGGCAAAAGCCTTGGAACAGCAGGTAAGTGGACTGGTGAAACTGAATGAGGTGAATGCATGATTGCCGGAAGCAGTCCCGGTCTGCAGGGGCGCACCATCGTCGTCACCAGGGCTCGTGAACAACTGGGGGAAGCCCGGAAACTTTTGGAACAACAGGGTGCCAGGGTGCTCGACCTACCAGCTTTGGAAATCGGCCCTCCCGATGAATGGGGACCTTTGGATGATGCCCTGGCTGAATTGGATGAGTTCCACTGGGTGGTCTTCTCCAGTGCCAATGGGGTGCAAGCCGTTGATGAACGTCTGCGGCTACAGGGAAGCAGCTTGGGGTGTAGGCCTGCCGGGCTCCGTATTGCTGCTGTTGGACGCAAAACCGCACGCCTTCTGGAGCAACTGGGAGCCCCCGCTGATTTCGTGCCACCAGATTTCGTAGCAGACAGCCTGATCGAACACTTTCCTGTTTCAGGTTGGGGACTAAGACTCCTGCTGCCAAGAGTGCAAAGTGGTGGCCGCACGCTGCTCGCTGAAGCCTTTGGAGAGGCGGGCGCCAGGGTGGTAGAGGTGCCTGCCTACGAATCCCGCTGTCCAGCCGACATCCCCGACACGACGGCCACAGCCTTGGCCTCAGGGGAGGTGGATGCCATCACATTCAGCAGTGGGAAAACCGTGCTCCATACAGCGGCACTGCTAAAGCAAAGATTGGGAGCTGAACTAGCAGCTCGAGCCATGCGCTCCGTAGCCCTGGTCTCGATTGGCCCCCAGACCAGCCGACATTGCCTTGAACATTTCGGACGGGTCGACCAGGAAGCCAACCCCCATGATCTCGATGGTTTGACCCAAGCCTGCCTTCAGGTGATGCAAACCCGCTGAGATCGCCCGGCCTGAAGCACGGTTAGGCAGCCCGTACGGATGTTGATGGTTTGCACCTCAACGTCCATCGGGAAAAGCTGCTGAGCCTCGCCAGGGCAACGGCCTCCTGCCCCCAGACACACCACTCCCGATCCCTCAGTCGTGCTGATCAGTGCACGCAATTGATCAGCCACAGAGAGCACACCAAGGACCTTCCAGTCCTGATCTCCCGCATCACCGAGATCGGGCCCAGAGGTGCGTTGGGGGAAAGGGGCAAAGGGATCGGTGCGCCCCTCTGGAACGGAGACGAGCACCTCATCAACACTGGGTAAGACGGTTAAGGCCGTTTGAGGGAGGGACGGCTCAACCGTCTCCTCAGGGGACAGCAAGGGGGGTGCATTCACTTCACTGGATAGGCTGACATCCGTTGGATCAGCGGAACATCCAACGATCAGCGCCCCGAACATCAGCGTTGAAAGGGCAAAGCTTGAGACTTGACCCAACTCAAGGCTCCGACCGTGGTGAGTAACCGCTTTCCACCAAATCCCTAAAACGATCAAGGTTTGCCTGGAGCTCCTTGGTAACGATCCCTCCCAGGATGCTCGGTTCCATCAACGGTGCCAAGACTCCAGGAAGTTCGTAGCTCACGCTCAGCTTCACAGCTGTGAGCTCTGGCTGCTCTTGATAGAAGCGAACGCCACCTTTGGTGGGGAGTCCCCCCACCGATTCCCACAGCAATTGCTGCTGTTCAATGCGGCTGGTGATCCGCGCTTTCCATTGAAAACGAAAACCTTGGGCTGCCAAAGTCCAATCCGTTAGGTCCGGGTCTTCTCGGGTCTTGACGGATTCAATCCAGCGCATCCAGCGAGGCATCGCTTCGAGATCACTCCAAACAGTCCACACCTGATCGACAGGTGCTTGCACTTCGGTGGTTACCGTGTGGTCGAGCCAACGTCCCATCGGTTCAGGCCACCGCGGCGTTTGTGGCCAACTTTGCCGACGTGCCAAGAATGGCTGCAGCAGCAAGATGACCACTCATCGTGGCTCCCTCCATGGAATCGATGTAGTCCTGTCGGGTGTAACTACCAGCAAGGAAAAAATTGCAGACAGGTGTGCGTTGATCAGGGCGATAGGGCTCCATTCCAGGGGCCTCTCGATACAAAGACTGAGCCAACTTCACAACATTGCTCCAGGTGAGGTTCAAGTGCTGCGCTGATGGGAAGAGTTTGCGCACCTGAGCATCGGTGTGGGCAACGATGTCATTCACTGATTTTGGAATCCAAGGGTCGCCTGGGGTCAGGACGCACTGCAGCAACGATCCTTCTCCTGGCTTTCGGTAGTCCTCAGGACTCGCCAATGCCAAATCCGCAAAACAACTGAAGTCTGCGTCAGCGGTATAGAGCAAATTGTTCAAACCAATGGGATGGGACAGATCCTTCCGGCGCGTGTCTGCCATATCTCCTTCCGCCAGTTCCGTCACCCATCCGTCGTAGCGCAACTGCACCGTGGCGACCGGAACAGCTTCCAAGCGATGAATGGCATCGAATTGCTCATGCTTGCGCCATGCATCGGGGAGAAGGCGCTGGATCCCTGGAACATCACAGGCCGCCAAGTACACATCCGCCTGAACATTGCACTCACCCTCGGGAGTGCTCAGGGTGAGGGAGGTCACCTTCGGAGTCTCACCCTCCTCGTAATGCACCTCCTTCACGCGGTGGCGAAGATGCAACGTGGCGCCTCGTTCCTGGATGTATTCCAAAATCGGCCCCGTGAGCCAGCGATGCGGCGAACCTTTCAGCAAATTGAGTTTTGAAGCCTCTGTTTTGGAGGCAAACATCATGAAAATGGTCAACATGCAGCGCGCCGAAATGGCTTCGCAATCGATAAAACCCAAGGCGTAAGCAATCGGATTCCACATCCTGCGAATGCTCTCCAAGCTCCCGCCATGGCTGACAAACCAAGTCTGGAAACTCACGGAATCCAGGGCACGAATCGTGCGCATCGCCCCTTCGTAATCCACAAGGCCACGCACGATTGGACTGGTGCCTAAGGCCAATGCATTACGCAACTTGTCGATCCAGGTCAGCTGCGGAGTCGTGAAAAAAGCCTTGAGTCCATTGAACGGAGCACCAATCGGGAAACGAAAATCAAGTTCCCGCAGATCACCGCCGCTATTCACAAACAGGTGCGTGTGATCTTTTGGCAGCAAGTTATCAATCGCACCCACCTTGCGCATGAGGGCAAAGAGATTGGCGTAATTGAAAAAGAACACATGCAATCCCATCTCGATGTGATTGTCGTTTTCATCCACCCAGCTGCCGACTTTGCCGCCCATGAACGGACGCGCTTCGTACAGATCCACCTTGTGACCTGCGTCCACGAGGTCGACGGCAGCGGCTAGGCCGGCCAGTCCTGAGCCCACAATCGCGACCTGCACCAGCGCTTCTACCAAGAATTCAATGACTCTATGAATCCGAACGCCTTAACTGCTTTAAGCAAGAGACGCGCGGGTTCAATACAGTGACGACAGGCCAGCTGGACTCTTGACCCATGACCACCTCCACCCCCAGTACTGCGACCCACACAGCCAAAGGTGGAAAAGGCATTCAGATCACGGATCCAGCAATGCTTCAACTCTCGAAGCTCTGCCGAGAGCAAGGAGATGAGCAAATCCTTCGTGTTGGTGTGCGCTCTGGCGGTTGCAGCGGCATGAGCTACACCATGGACTTTGTGCCCTCCTCTGAGATTGAGGATGGCGATGAGGTTTACGACTATGCCGCCCCCTCGGGTGCCGCCTTTCGGGTGGTCTGTGACCCCAAAAGCCTGCTTTACATCTATGGCATGCAGCTGGATTTCAGCACAGCCCTGATTGGGGGTGGGTTCAATTTCACCAATCCCAATGCCACCCAAACCTGTGGATGCGGGAGCTCCTTTGCGGTCTGAGCGACACCGCGTGGGAATCTGATGACAATTTCCAGAGAATCAGAATCAGCAATGGAGTCCCAGGAATCTCAGGAATCCAGCCTCTTCGAGCAGGCGATGGCCCGTTATCAAAGTGGAGCACCAGCGGCAGAGTTGATCGATGATTTTGTCGCGATCACCGAAGCCGCACCCCGGCAGTCGTCTGGCTGGACTTGCTTGGCTTGGCTTCTGTTGCTCTGCGATAGGCCAGACGATGCGTTGCGTTCTGCTCGGTTGGCGGTGAAGCTCAATGGTCAGGATCCTCAGGCTCGGATCAATCTGACCCTGGCCATGCTGGAAACCAAAGCGAAGGGCGTTCGTGATCAAATTGCTGTCGTGCAGCAGGTCTTAGCGGTTGCTCCCGAAATGGGAGATGAGCTGAAAGAGTCGATCAATGATGGCTTTAAACGTCGGCCGGACTGGCCCGCCCTTCTCAAAGTGAAGAGTTGGTTGGAGCTCTGACGTGGCTCGGCTGCTGCTTTTAAGCAATGGTCATGGCGAAGACCTCTCGGGTGCTTTGCTTGGACAAGCCTTGAAAGCGCAAGGGCACTCCGTGGAAGCGCTGCCCCTGGTGGGTCGCGGCAATCCCTACAGCGAAGTGGCGATCCCGCTGGTGGGTCGTACGCGTGAATTCAGTACGGGTGGGCTTGGCTACACAACCTTTCGAGGGCGCCTCACGGAGCTGATCCAGGGTCAGGTGATCTATCTTCTGAGCCGCCTGCTGAGGTTGCTGCGCAACGCAGGCCGTTATGACTTGGTGGTGGTGATCGGGGATGTCATCCCCGTGATGGCGGCATGGCTCTGCCACCGGCCAGTGGCGACGTATCTGGTGGCTTACTCCAGTCATTACGAGGGTCGATTGAGACTGCCATGGCCCTGCGGAAGCTGCCTCAAGTCTCAGCGGTTTAAAGCGGTGTTCAGTCGCGATGCCCTCACAGCCTTGGATCTCAGCGAACAGCTGAAGCGCGAGGTGGTGTTCGTGGGAAATCCTTTTATGGATTCTGTGTTGAGCCCTAGCCAGCGCCTTCCCTACGCCAAAAGACGTCTGGGACTCTTGCCCGGCAGCCGTCGACCAGAGCTGGAACACAATCTGCTGCTGCTTCTGGGCGTGATCGACCAGATCCCGCTCTCGCAGCACAGGCCTGGAGAGCTTGAAATCGATCTAGCACTCGTTGGAGCGCTCGGAGATGACCCCTTGCACAACCTTGCCCAGTCCCATGGCTGGTCTCTTGTTCGGGAGCAAGGCAGCTCCCCAGCACGCTTGGAGAAGGACGGGCGGCAGATTCAGGTGAGACGACAGGGTTTTAACTCCGTGCTTCTCGGCTCAGACCTCTTGCTATGTATGGCCGGCACCGCGGCTGAGCAAGCCGTGGGCATGGCCAAGCCAGTGCTGCAACTCCCTGGCCAAGGCCCCCAATTCACCGCTGGCTTCGCGGAAGCTCAGCGACGGTTGCTCGGTCCAACCGTTTTTTGTGCTGCGGCCCCTGATGAAGGAGAGCAACGTCTAAAAGCAACAGCCAAACTGGCGGTCGAACTGCTGGAACGAAGCGTGAATGACCCAGACCTTCGTCGTGATTGTCGGGAACAAGCGATGCAACGATTGGGCCCCCAAGGCGGAGGCAGCAAAATGGCTGACTGGATCAGTGGGCTGCTGGAAAAGAGCTAGATGACATCAAAAAGCCTTGAACCCCCTTGGAAACGCTGGCTGGATCGGCTCCTCGTTGTGGATGTGTTTCTGGTCTTGGGAGGTGCGGTTTGGTTTGCCCTGGCCGTCATCGCGGACGGACAAGGCCTCAAAGCGCCCATGCAGCAATTTCAGCGACTCTGGGACCCCCTTTTCACCCCAGCGATTGGAGTCCTGATGGCAGCCGCCCTGATCAACGGGCTGTGGAGCTGGTGGCAGCGTCGAATGCAGCAGGCAGCTCAGAGAAACGACAGCTGAAGTCCAACGCAGCTTGACGTGCTGACTGGACCCGCTGTCCTTCCAGCACCACCCTCGCTCCATCGCCAAGCAACAATTTCAAGAGTGGGCCGGGGACCGGCAGCAGGCTTGGACGCCCCAAACAACGACCCAGACTTGCCGAAAATGTGGCCATCGTGACCGGCGTTGGAGCCACGGCATTCACGGCCCCCGACCAAGCATCGTTCTCCACAGCAGCAAGGATCATCCGACAAAGGTCGCTGCGCTCAATCCAGCTCATCCACTGACGACCTGTTCCAATCGGTCCACCGAAACCGATCCGGAAGATCGGCAGCATTTTGCCCAGCGCACCTCCATCGGCCGCCAGCACGATCCCGATGCGCAATACCACCAATCGCGTGGCGTCAGGCTTGTCCGCCGCTGCCGCTTCCCAGCGTTGGCACAGCCCAGCGAGCACATCGTTGCCACAAGGGCTGGATTCTTCAAAACACTGGTCTGCACTAGTTCCGTAATACCCAACAGCCGAAGCGTTGATCAACACGTTGGGAGGCTGGGCCAAATCCCTCATCGCCTTCACAAGCTGGCGAGTGGTTTGCAGGCGACTGTCTTCTAGCAATTGAAGATGCGTTGAAGTCCAACGCTTCTCTGCAATCGGTTCCCCTGCCAAGTTCACAACCCCTTGCGCTTGCGCCAGTGCCTGCTGCAGCGGACTCGATGGCGCCCAACTGCTCGAATCGGCTGGATTGCACTGCACCCACGACAAGCCTTTGAGGCAACGAGGAGGAAGTCCGGCCGGAGCTGACCGACGACTCACGATGGTGAGATCGTGCCCAGCGCTTTGAAGCATGGGAACCAAGGCACGACCGACCAGTCCGGTGCATCCGATCAGCAAAAGTCGCATGGTGGATCCATCTTGTCTGCTTTGAGAGGCTAGGCAGCAGCGTCCGGATCATGTTGCCGAGAGGGCAGCGTGAGATTCATGCGTTCAGCCAACGGAACAAGCGCAAAGCCCTGAATAAAAAGGCCATAAAGCACAACGGCAAGGGCAAGAGGAGGCATCGACGCCCCCCAAGGAATGCCAGACGACCAGGCATCGATGGCCAGTGCGATTGGAACCGCTCCACGCAATCCCGCGCAGCTCACGAAAATTCGTTCATACCTGGTGAAGGTGGTATGCCAAAGCAAGGCATGCACCATCAGGAATCTCACCGCCTGCATCAACAGAAAGAGAACAAAAGCCCAACCAGAGGCGTACACCACATCCTGCGGGGCAACGACAAGCCCCATGCACAAGAACAGCAAAAGCTCCGCCATTTTCGCGTAACTGGAATGGGCCTCAGCAAGCGCCGTTCGATCCAGGGTTGGGCCATTCCCAAGCACTAAGCCCGCCACATAGGCCGCAAGCAATGGGCTCCCACCCAGCAACAAGGTTCCACCGGTTAAGACCATCAGCAACGCCAAGCTCACGACCGGGAGCATGGCGGCATGGTTAAGGGTGAGACGCGTTCCAAGCAGTTGGAGGGTGAGGGTGCCGCCGATGAACCCCAGCAAGATCCCGAGCACAAACTGGCGGACAACATCTGTGACCAATACCCCAGCAGCAACGCCATCTCCACCGGCTAGAGCCAACGCCAATCCAGCCAAAACAACAGCCATTGGATCGTTGAAACCCGACTCACACTCGATCAAATCAATCAATCGCTTTGGCAATCGACCAGCCAAGGGACGGAGAAGGACCAAAACGGCAGAGGCGTCCGTACTTGCCACCATGGCTCCGATAAATAGAACCCGCGGCAGGGTTGTTGGATTCGTTCCAACACCACTGGCTGCGCTCAGTCCGAATCCAGCCCATCCAATCAAGGCCGCTGTGATGACCACTCCAACCGTGGCCAAACGCGCAGCAGGCTTGATCACACCGCGAACCGCAGACCAATTGGTGGTGAGACCACCAAAAAAAAGCACGAGCACCAGGGCGGCCTGACTGATCTGCTGCGCTTGATTGAGGTTCAGCAGAGTGATTTGCTGGCCTCCCACCACGCCCATGTGGTTTTCAATCAGCAGGCCCAAAACCAGCACCATGAGGATGCCGGGGACCCTGATACGCGCGGCAAGATCGTCAAGAAGGACTGATACGAGCAGCAGCCCTCCAAAGGCCACTAAATACAAGGCAAGAGGGTGGGACAAACATCAGCCTTGTTGGTAGGGAGGTTTTAGCCTGGTTTCGATTGATCGTCTCTCCATGGCTGAACCATCCGCTGAGTCCACCCCAACCACCAAACCAGCGGCGACGCTCAAAAAGGGGGCGCTGGTTCGCGTCAACCGCTCGTCCTATCTGGGAAGCGTCGAGGCATCAGCCAGTGATCCCAGACCACCCGAATACATTTTTGAGGGACCGGGAGAACTTCTTTTGGTAAAAGGAGAGTACGGACAAGTGCGCTGGAGGCGTCCTGTTCCAGACGTCTGGCTGAAGCTCTCTCAATTGGAAGTGTTTTCCTGACTGTTGAGGAAATTCTCCACAGCACGCACGGCCGGAGGGAGTGACTGCACTGCCTCTGGCAACCTCCAGAGCACCCCACCCAACACAGCAGAGATCTCACCAGACTCACCAAATCAGGTGCTGTTCAAGCACGATCGAGAGGGGCCAAATCCAAGTCAGCACCCCCCGAAATTGCCAAGACTTCATCAACCGATCTCCAAGCGGCGACGTTCCTCCTGAAGACGCTTGCGCCTTTGCCTGGCTTCTCGCAACATCTCACGACCATCGTGGAGATAACCATCCACGTAGCCCATCGTGTAGCGCTCCAATTCGCCAATCGCATCTTCTACCTCCGACAGACAGTGATAAAGACTCAGCCCGAATCCCTTTGCCGATGAGGGCGTAGGGAGGGATTGGAAGAGATCTTTCACCTTGTCTAGTTTGCTGCGACTTTGCTCCAGGTAATGACAGAAACCTTCCATCAAACGGTCGTCATAGGGATCTGCCGATAACTCACGCAATTCGCTGGCAAAGGGATTGATCACCTGTCCGAGCATGCGATCAATCGGTGTGTACACCTTCTTCAACCAATTCGCTAGGGCATCATCTTCAGCGGCACCATGCCCAGAGGCACGACGAGCAGCCTGACTCGCTCGAGCATTTCTGACACCACGGCGGCGTGCTTCGTCTTTCTCTACAGCCCTAGGAGACCCTTGCTGGTCAAAGGCACGCCGTCGCTCGCGATCGCCAAGCAACTCCCAGGCGGCATTCAAAACAAGGATTCGTTCGGCATCTCCACCCGCATCGGGATGATGCCTCTTCACAAGTTGGCGATACGCCGCCTTGATTTCAGCCGCAGTGGCGCTGCGACTCACCCCGAGCACCACATAAGGATCACCACCTTTGGCCTCAAGCTGGGGACAATGGCTCAAAGCTGACCATCCCGCCACGCCGTTGGAGCAGCCGAAGCACTGAACATCGGTGTGGACAGATAACGCTCACCGAAGCTGGCAAGAATCACAACGATTCGTTTCCCTGCCATCTCAGGTCTTTGGCCAAGTTGGAGAGCAGCCGCCACAGCGGCTCCACTACTGACCCCGGAGAGCAGGCCTTCTTCCCGGGCCAAACGGCGCCCCACGTCCATCGCTTCTTGATCACTCACCCCAAGGATTTCATCAATCAAGCTTGGATCAAAGACAGAAGGAACAAAACCAGCACCAATGCCCTGAATGCGATGGGGGCCCGGGGCTCCACCCGCCAAGACAGGACTGGCTGCCGGTTCTACCGCAAACACTTTTAGATCAGGATTGCGCTGTTTGAGAAACCTGGCACAGCCTGTGATCGTGCCACCCGTCCCGACTCCAGCCACAAAGGCATCAAGTTCACCGCCTGTATCACTCCAGATCTCTTCTGCTGTCGTAGCCGCATGGACCGCTGGATTTGCAGGATTATTGAACTGCTGCAACAGATAAGCCTCGGGAATCTCGCAGACAAGCTCTTTAGCGAGATCTAACGCCCCTTGCATTCCTTCATTCCCTGGGGTGAGCTGCAACTCAGCCCCGTAGGCCCGGAGCATGGCGCGGCGCTCGGTGCTCATGGTGTCGGGCATGGTAAGGATTAAGCGGTAGCCCCGAGCTGCTGCAACCATCGCCAAAGCGATTCCCGTGTTTCCACTGGTGGGCTCAACTAGCACGGTCCGTCCTGGAGCGATGGTTCCAGCTTGTTCAGCAGCCAGAACCATCGAACCGGCAATCCGATCCTTCACCGAAGCCGTGGGATTGAAGCTTTCCAGCTTTGCCACCAATTCAGCCAGACACCCACTGCGCTCTGGGAGGCGGTTAAGACGTACAAGCGGAGTACGACCCACCAGATGGGTGATATCAGGAGCAATTGGCATGCTTTTATCCAATCAGATGACCGCCCATAAGGCCAAGAGCAGAGGTCAAAACCATCAACAGAAACCGTGTCAAAAGCGCTTTTACAACTAAGAACCAAGCCTCAAAAATTACATTAACCCCTAAATATCAATAAAAAACTCTCATACTGCATAAGCAATATGAGAGAAATAACAACGATCAACAAGGAAGATCCCTCAAAAGAGGGATCAATCTTTAAGTGATCAGAACTTGAAGGTGGTCTTCAGAAGTCCACCGAAGTTGTTGAAGGTGTCATCGCCACGGTTTCCACCGAAGGCACGGTTACCACCATCAGTCAGATCGCCATAAGGGCGGCTGAGGTAGTAGATCGCAGGAGTCACAGAGATGTTGTCGGTGACTTGGAACTGGTACCAGAATTCCCAGGCGTAGTTGCCGTCTGCAACGAAGTCTGAATTC